>CACWKM010000020.1 GCA_902761475.1 uncultured Bacteroidales bacterium | reverse complement strand
ACCGATTTTTGATTTTTTTAATCGTTTTTTCTTTGCAGTGCGAGCGCATTGCCGTATCTTTGTCTATTTGAAAAGGCAACACGACATCGCCAGTGCAAAAGTAGCAATAATTTGCGACATGGCCACGTTGTGACAGCCCCAAAAAAACGAAATAATCTTGCAATGACAAACTTAAGCGTAAATATCAACAAAATAGCCACGCTGCGCAATGCCCGCGGCGGCAATGTGCCCTGCGTGGAGACCGTAGCCACCGATTGCGAGCGCTATGGCGCCGACGGCATCACCGTGCACCCTCGCCCCGACGAGCGTCACATCCGTCAGGCCGACGTGTTCGCCCTGCGACCGCTGGTGCGCACCGAGTTCAACATCGAGGGCTACCCCAGCGACGACTTCATGCGACTGGTGCTCATGGTCAAGCCGGCACAGGTGACGCTGGTACCCGATGCCCCCGACGTGCTCACCTCGTCGAGCGGATGGGTGGTCGCCGACCACCTCGACCTGCTCACCTCGGTCGTCGACCGCCTCAAAGAGGCCGGACTGCGCACGAGCATCTTCGTGGGCACCGACATTGAGAACATCAAACTTGCCGCTCGCACGGGCGCCGACCGCGTGGAACTCTACACCGGCCCCTACGCCAGCGACTATGCCAACGACCCCGCCGCGGCAGTAGCCCCCTATGTCGAGGCCGCAAAAGCAGCACGCAGCGTGGGACTCGGCGTGAACGCCGGGCACGACCTCAACCTGGACAACCTGCGCTACTTCAAGGAACACGTGCCGCATCTGCTCGAGGTGTCTATCGGGCACTCGCTCATCAGCGACGCCCTCTACATGGGCCTCGAAGCCACCATCAAGGCCTACAAGGCCTGCCTGAAGTGAGACGGCACACCACACAACACCGCAAATCAAAAAACACAAAATAACACAAACAACTCCTTATGGCAATGTTAAACATGATTCTGGCGCAAGTCGGCGCAGTGGCCGACAGCAGCGCCGTGCAGACGGCCGCTGACACGTTGCGCGCTGCTGCCACCTCGATGACGCAAGCAGCCGACACTGTGGCACAAGTTGCTGCACCGGCCGCACCAACGGTAGTCAAAGACCTCTCGGTGTGGAATTTGACCATGGCTGGCGGATGGCTGATGATTCCCCTGGCACTGCTGGCCATCGTGAGCATCTATATTTTCTTTGAGCGCGTGTTCGCCATCAACCGCGCCTCGAAAGAGGACGGCGTGTTCATGGAGCGCATCAAGAACCACATCCACAACGGCGAGGTGAGCCAGGCACTGCAATTGTGCAAGGACACCAACACGCCCAGCGCGCGCATGATTGAGAAAGGCGTTACCCGCATCGGACGGCCCATGAACGACGTGCTCGTGGCCATCGAGAACGTGGGCAACATGGAAGTGGCCAAACTCGAGAAAGGATTCTCTTGGCTCGCCACCACCGCTGCCGGAGCACCCATGATTGGCTTCTTGGGAACCGTCACCGGTATGGTGCAGGCATTCTTCCAACTCGCCAGCGCAGGAGCAAACAGCAACGTCACCATCCTGGCCAGCGGCATCTACGAGGCTCTCGTCACCACCGTGGGCGGTCTCATCGTGGGCATCATCGCACTGTTTGCCTACAACTACCTCACCTCGCGCGTGAACAAGGTGATGAACAAACTCGAAGGCAAGACCATGGAGTTCATGGACCTGCTCAACGAGCCCGCCAAGTAATCGACACACAGAATTAGTGAACGGCATTGTCGTGCCCCACCCCGCCAGCGTGGGCGGCATTGCCCCACACAAATAACTCACAACACAAGACAAATGGCACTCAAGAGACAACACGAAACCTTGTCGATGTTCAGCATGTCGTCGATGACCGATGTCATCTTCCTGCTGCTCATCTTCTTCCTGGTGACCTCGACATTTGTGTTCCCGTCGGCGCTGGAGGTGAACCTGCCTCAAAGCAGCCAGCAGACCACGCTCAAGCCCACCACGCGCATCTATATCGACAAGGACCTGAACACGTTTGCCACGCAGAGCGACGAGCAGGGCGAGGGCGATTTGCAACCCCTGGCCGGCGACCAACTCACCGCCTTCTTCCAGGCACTACACGACAGCAATCCGCAAGAGTTTGTCGCCGTATATGCCGACGTGGAGGTGCCCTATGGCAAACTCGTGGAAATCCTGGATCGTGGCTCGAAAGCCGGCATCAAGATTGTGCTGGCCACAAAGCCTACCGACAACTAACACGTGCACACACATTGCGAGAAAATGGATAACCGCAAAAACGAAATACGTGCTTTTCTGCTCACACTGCTTGTGGTGCTCATCACGGTGCTGCTGTTGCTGTTCACCGGCATGCACTACGAGTATCCGCCGCGCGACATGGACCTTGTGCAACTCAAGCAGGACTCCATCATGTTTGGCGGCGAATATGTGATGCTGGGCAACACGCCACAGCCCACCGAGAGTGAGGAGATGGACACCGAGAATCCCGAGACCGCCGAGGAGGTGGCCGAGCAACCCAGCGTGGAGGGCGACGACCTGGAAGACGCCGGAGAGCCCGCCAAGCAGGCCAAGCCGCTCGTCACCGCCAAGGAACCCTCGCCCATGAAGGTCAAGGAGAAACCTAAGGAGGAAAAGCCCAAGAAAACTGGGCCCGCCACCACACAAAACGAGGCGAGCAAGCAAGAGAAGGTGAAAAAGGGCAACGATGCGGCCACCAACAACCGCGTGAAAAACTCCTTCGGCAAGTCACAGGGCAGCGGCAGCGGCAAGCAAGGCAGCCCCGAGGGCAACAGCAACACGGGCGCGCTGAGCGGCAAGCCGGGCATCGGAGGACTCGTGGGATACACCCTCGAGTACTGGGGACGGCCCCACAGCCGCTACACCGGCTCGGTGAAGGTGCGGGTGCGTGTCAACGCGCGCGGACAGGTCATCGAAGCAACGGCCATCAGCGGCTCCGGCGAGGCATGGTCACACGGCGAAGTGCGACGCAGTTGCGAGAGCGAGTCGCTAAAGAGCGCATTCTCTGTGCCCAAGAACACCACCACCGAGGCCGTGGGAACCATCATTTGGCGATTCGTGTAACACCCCGCCCCACCAAGAAACCGAATTTCTTTAACACAACACAAGCGCACCAATTTGCACCCCATCGGGTATAAATTGGTGCGCCTTCCATATTTTTATACCCTTTCGGTTGCAATTTCGCGTATAAAGCATTATATTTGCACCCGTTAAGGTATAAAATAACACATTCAGTATGACCAATTTGTCGGCAACAGTGAAAATGTTGCGCAAGCAGCATGGACTCACACAAGAGGAACTCTCACTCAAATCGGGCGTGGGGCTAAGGTTTGTCAGAGAATTAGAACAAGGCAAACTCACCCTGCGTCTTGACAAAGTGAATCAATTACTCCGTTTGTTTAACTATGAAATGATGCCCACGCATCACATCAGCCATGAGACAAGCACAAATATTCTATAAGAACACCCTCTCCGGCTTGCTCACTGAGAACGACGACGGCTATGAGTTTGCCTATCTCGACAGTTACCTTGCCCTGCCCCATGCCAAGCCCATAAGCCTCACTCTGCCGCTGCGGCAAGAACCCTTCACCAGCCATGTGTTGTTTCCTTTCTTCGATGGCCTGATACCCGAAGGATGGCTCCTCGACGTGGCAATGCGCAATTCCGATATCAGTCTGCTCGACCGCATGGGGCTGCTGTTGCTCTGCTGCAAGGATTGCATCGGAGCGGTAAGCGTCATAGGCATTGATCAATAACCACACACATCTCTCACATGTCTCACTGCTTATATTGTTACAAGGCACTCGCAAATGGTGAAAAAGACTTTCACCATGCGTGCGCGCGGCGCTTTTTCGGAACAACAACTGCGCCCACACTCGATTATCGCCGTGATCAGATAGACGAACTTGCCTCGCAAGTGATTCAGGAGCAGACTTCGCTCACTGGTGTGCAGCCAAAACTATCGATGAATCTGGCAAAACACGAAGGAAGCAGCCGACTCACCATCGTGGGATTGTGGGGTGGATACATCTGCAAACCTCAAGCCGCGCACTACGCTTTCCTGCCCGAGAACGAGGACCTCACCATGCATCTTGCACAAATAGCCCGCATCGCTGTGGTGCCACACACCCTCATGCGCATGGGTGACAATTCCTTGTGCTATATCACGAAACGTATCGACCGCACCGCACAAGGCGAGAAAATCGCCATGGAAGACATGTGCCAAATCACAGAGCACCTCACAGAGCACAAGTATCGCAGCAGTCACGAACGCATCGCCAAGGCCATAGGACAATATTCGGCCATGCCGCAACTCGACACCGTCAATTTCTTTGAACTCGTCTTGTTCTGCTGGCTCACGGGCAACAACGATATGCACCTGAAGAATTTCTCGCTCTATGAGCCCGAAGAGGGGACAATGGTCTTGACACCGGCCTACGACCTGCTTAATGCCGCCATCGCCAACCCTGATGACGACGAGGAACTGGCACTCACACTTAACGGACGAAAGAAGCACATCGTGCGAAAAGATTTCCTTGCAGCCGCCAAAACCATGAACATAGGACAGCATGTTGCGCAAAAACTCATCAACAAATACGTTAAACTCTATCCTAAACTATGCGACATGATTGAGCAGTCATTCTTGCCACCAAGCCTCAAAGAAGACTACCGAGCACTATTGGCCCACAGACTCAAGTTGCTGCAGGACTAACTCATAAACACCTCTATAAAAAAAATCCCTGGCTAAAAGCCGGGGATTGCTTAACTAATTAACCTTCTAATACCATTAACATAAACCTTAAACAATGAAAATGCGCAACCGTCATCACGACGCCTGGATTTTCACAACCTTAAAAACTAATACCATGAAAAACCGATGCAAAATTATGAAAAATATGTTTTACAACATAATTTCACGGCATAAATCGTATTGAATTAACTATAATTTAACATATCGCCGTGTTTTTGCGCGGTTTGTTAACAGAATTTTAACAGTTGAAGGGGCAAAATTTCCCTACCCCATCGCCGTGAAAAAGTGCCACATGACTATGGCGGCGGTATTGGCCACATTGAGCGAGTGCTTGGTGCCGCGTTGCGGCAGTTCCAGGCAACAATCGCACGCATCGACCACGTCCTGCGCCACGCCGCGCACCTCGTTGCCCAGCACCACGGCATAGCGCGCCCCGGGCTGCGGCACAAACGTCGTCAGGTCCACGCTGCCATGCACCTGCTCCACGGCACACACGATGTAGCCCTGCTCATGCAATTCGCGCACCGCGTCGAGCGCCGTGGCGTGGTGCGTCCACGTCACGCTATCCTCGGCGCCCAGCGCCGTCTTGTGAATCTCGGGGCGCGGCGGCACCGAGGTGATGCCGCACAAGCACACGCGCTCCACGACAAAGGCGTCGGCAGTGCGAAATATCGAGCCCACATTCATCTCGCTGCGCACATCGTCGAGCACCACCGTGAGCGGAATCTTCGCCACGGAGGCATATTGCTGCACATTCACACGGTGCAGGTCGAGCATGGTCTTTTTCTTCATCACGCGAGCATAAAAAAATAACGTGGTTAGTCAAACAAGGTGGGTTGTGGCAGTAGTTGGAAGGTGCGGCGATGGTGGGGCGTGATGCCGCACTGCGCGATGGCGGCGCGATGGTCGGGCGTGGGATAGCCCTTGTTGCGCTCCCAGTGATAGGCCGGAAAATCGGCGGCGATGGTGCGCATATACTCGTCACGATGTGTCTTGGCGAGTATCGATGCGGCGGCGATGCTCAGCATCTTGCCGTCGCCTTTCACGATGGTGGTGTGCGGCAGGTCGCGATAAGGCTTGAAGCGATTGCCGTCGATGAGCAGCGCCTGGGGTCTCACCTTGAGAGCGTCGATGGCGCGGTGCATGGCGGCTATCGAAGCATTGAGGATGTTCATGTGGTCGATTTCCTCGGGCCACGCCATGGCCACGGCCCATGCCAGCGCCTCGCGCTCAATGATGGGGCGCAACAGGTCGCGCTGGTGCTCGGTGAGTTGCTTGCTGTCGTTGATGAGGGGATGCTCGAAGTCGGGCGGCAAAATCACGGCGGCGGCGGTCACGGGACCCGCCAGGCAACCTCGGCCGGCCTCGTCGCAGCCTGCCTCGAGGCGACCTTCGATGAGATAGCGTTGCAACATGGCACCTACCCTCTACTTGTTGCGGTCGATGATAAAGCGGAATATCGCGCGCAACGACTCTATGGTGTCACACGGCTCAAACACGGCGAGTTGCTCATCGGCCTCAAGATAGAGGCGCTCCATCGTGGCCTGAGCATACTCGATGCCGCCAGCCTGCTTGGCAAATTCCACCAGACGGTCTATCTCGTCGCTGGTGAGCGGCATGTGGCCTATAATCGCGCACATGTCGGCGCGCTCGGAGTGATGGCTCTGGCGAAGCGCATAGATGAGCGGCAGGGTGATTTTCCCCTCGCGCAAGTCGTTGCCGGTGGGCTTGCCCACGACGGGGTCGTCGAAGTAGTCGAACGTGTCGTCCTTGATTTGGAACGCCACGCCCAGCAAGCGCGCATATCGCCGCAGGGCGTCGAGTTGCAGCGCAGGAGCGTGGCTGGCATAGCCGCCCACCGCCACGCAGCACTCAAAGAGCGACGCCGTCTTCTGCTCCACGATGCGCAGATAGCCGGCCTCGTCAATGTCGCGGCTCTTGGCGTGCCACACTTGGTCAATCTCGCCCAGCGACAAGTCGCTGCCCATCTTTGCCAACTCGTTGAGGATGTCACTGTTCCGGGTGTGCACGGCACAACGCAGCGCACCAGTGACAAAGTAGTCGCCCACCAGCACCGCCACATGGTTGTCCCACATGCTGTTGATGGTGGGGGCGCCGCGACGCTCGCTGGCCAAGTCGAGCACATCGTCGTGAATGAGCGACGCATTGTGTAGCATCTCTACGGCGGCGGCAGCATGCAGCGCAGCATCGTTCACACCGCCAAACAAGCGGGCGCTGAGCAAAGCGAGCAAAGGGCGCAATTGCTTGCCCTTGACCTGCAGATAGCGGCCAACAATGCTATTCATCAACTCAGATTCGCTGTGAAGGGTCGACGCAATGAGATCGTTCAAGCGAGTCATCTCGCTGTGGAGGGAGGCTTGTATTTCAACCAGTCTTGTCATCTTTACCGATTAAAGGTGTGCAAAGATAGGAAATATTTACTACTTTTGTGGTGGCTTTAAGGCCAAAAATCGTTTGAACCACCAATTTTCACGACACTAAACAGTCATGGAAGACAAGAAACTGCTGTTGCTCGACGCCTACGCACTCATTTTTCGCGCCTACTATGCGATGATGCGCAATCCCCGAGTCACGAGCACCGGACTCGACACGAGCGCCGTGTTTGGCTTCGTCAACACGCTGCAAGAACTTTTGGGACGACACCATCCGTCGCACATCGCCGTGTGCATCGACCCGGGAGGAAAGACGTTCCGCCACGAGGCCTACGACCAGTACAAGGCCAATCGCGACGCCACACCCGAGGGAATTCTTGTCGCCGTGCCCTACATCGAGCGCATCCTCGCAGCCTACCACATCCCCGTGATTCGAGTCAGCGGCTATGAAGCCGACGACGTGATAGGCACGCTCTCGCGACAAGCGCAGCAGCGAGGATTTCTCACCTATATGGTGACCGGTGACAAGGACTTTGGGCAACTGGTCACCGACAAGGTGAAAATCTACAACCCCAGCAAGGGCGAACTGATGGGCGTGGACGAGGTGAACGCAAAATATGGCCTTCAAGACCCGCTACAAGTCATCGACATACTGGGACTCATGGGCGACACCGCCGACAACATCCCGGGTTGCCCGGGCGTGGGGCCCAAAACCGCCGAAAAACTGGTGCAGCAGTATGGATCCGTCGAGAACCTGCTGGCGCACAGCGGCGAGCTCAAGGGCGCGCTCAAGGAAAAGGTTGAAACGCATGCCGACCAAATACGCTTCTCAAAGTTCTTGGCGACCATCAAGACCGACGTGCCCATCACACTCAACGAGGAGGAGTGTGCGCTCAAAGCCCCCGACCTGGAGGCACTCCGCGCAATATACACCGAACTGGAATTCCGCACGTTCCTGTCGCGCCTGCCTGCCACGCCAACCGCCACGCCGCAAGCGCCACAAGCGCCACAAGCGCAGCCGGCACCCGCCGGCAAGTCGGCCAAGCCAACCGTGGCGCAGGTGGGTAGCCTGTTCGACATGCCGCCCGTCGAAGCGCCTGCCGCTTCATCGGCAGCAGTACACGTCGAGGCACCAGACGACACTTTCACACCCTTCACGCCGCGCCTTATCGAGGACCCCGACGAAGCCGCACGGCTCATCGCCGGGTGGACCAGCGGCGACGTGGGCGTGCACATCGTGAGCGAGGGCGACGAGGCCATGCGCGCCACCATCGTGGGCGTGGCACTGGCCACACCGCAGCGCGAGGCCGTGTACCTGCCTTGCGACGGCTTCGGGCTCATGATTCAAGCCTTGGCGCCGCTATTTGGCGGCAAAGCGCGCTTGGTGAGCGCCGACGTGAAGCGCGACATGGTGATGCTGCACACCCACGGCATCGCCTACACGGCGCCCTACTACGACACCGCGGTGGCCCACTACCTGCTCGAGCCCGAGCGAGGACACACCACGCTCGAAGTGGCCGCACAACTGCTGCACCACGAGTGCATGGACGGGGCGCTCATCTTTGGCGCCGCGGGCAAATCACGCCTCAAGGCTCACCAGGTGCCGGCAACACAACTCATGCCGTGGGCCTGCGAACTGGCTCAAGCCACCCTTTGCCTGCCTATGGTGCTCGACAAGGCCATCGAGGACCAAGGACTCACCCACCTCAACCGCGACGTGGAACAGCCGCTGGTGCAGGTGCTGGCAGCCATGGAGATGGCCGGCGCACGCATCGACGTGAAAGCCCTGAACGAGTTTGGCACCGCACTCACCCAGCAAATCGCCGTCCTTGACCAGGAGTGCCATGCGCTGGCTGGAGTCACTTTCAACACCGCCTCGCCCATGCAGGTGGGCGAAGTGCTCTTTGAGCGGCTGGAAATCGACGACAAGGCCAAGAAGACGCGCAGCGGGCAATATTCCACCACCGAGGAGGTGCTGCTGAAACTGCGCGACCGCCATCCGCTGGTGGACAAGATTCTCGAGTTGCGCGGCAAGCGCAAACTGCTGAGCACCTACGTCACCGCCCTGCCAGCGCTCATTAACCCCGTGACCGGGCGCATCCACACCACCTTCAACCAGACGGTGACCGCCACGGGCCGCCTGTCATCGGCCAACCCCAACCTGCAGAACATCCCCGTGCGCAGCGACGAGGGGCGCGAAATACGCCGCGCGTTCATCCCGTCGCCCGGCAACGTGTTTTTCAGCGCCGATTATTCGCAGATTGAACTGCGCCTGGTGGCCGATTTGAGCAAGGACAAGACCATGCTCGAGGCGTTTGCCGCCGACCAAGACATCCATGCCATCACCGCTTCGCGCATCTACCACGAACCGCTGGAACAAGTCACTGCCGAGCAACGCCGCCGCGCCAAGACGGCCAACTTCGGCATCCTCTACGGCATCTCGGCCTTTGGGCTGGCACAACGACTCAACATTGCCCGCAGCGAGGCCAAAGAACTCATCGACGGCTACTTCGCCACCTTCCCGCAAGTGCGCGCCTACATCGACCACATGGTGGAGCAGGCTCGCCAACAGGGCTACGTCACCACCCTCTACGGACGGCGGCGCATGCTCCCCGACATCAACTCGCGCAACGCCGTGGTGCGCAGTTTCAGCGAGCGCAACGCCGTGAACGCACCCATACAGGGCACCGCCGCCGACGTCATCAAGATGGCCATGGTGGCCATCTATCGACGATTCACGCAAGAACACTTGCAGTCGCGCATGATTCTGCAAGTGCACGACGAGTTGAACTTCGATGTCGTGCCCAGCGAACTCGACCGCGTGCAGGCCATCGTCATCGAGGAGATGGAACGGGCCTATAGCGGCGACGTGAAACTCACGGCAAGCCACGGCACGGCGTCCAACTGGCTCGACGCGCATTGACATACCCCCACCTCACGCCTCTCACGATGAACAACCTCTCAGAACTCGACAAAGCGCCAGTAGGAAAACTACTGTGGAAGTATAGCGTGCCCGCCGTGGTGGGCATCGTCGTGATGTCGATTTACAACATCATCGACCGCATCTTCATCGGTCAGGGCGTGGGTCCCGATGCCATCGCCGGACTCGCCATCACCTTTCCCGTGATGAACGTGAGCGCGGCCTTCGGTGTGCTCATCGGCGTGGGCGCCGCTTCGCGCACCAGCATCGTGCTGGGCATGGGCGACAAGAGCATGGCAAGGCACATTCTGGGCAACAGCATCGTCATGACGCTGCTGCTGGGCACACTCTACGTGTCGGTGTTCGCCCTGTTCATGGATCCTATCCTGCGGCTATTCGGCGCCAGCGACACCTCGCTGCCCTATGCCCACGACTTCATGATGTTCATCTTGCCGGGGCTGGTCATCAACAACATCACCTATTCCTACAACAACGTGATGCGCGCCACGGGCTATCCCACCAAGGCCATGTGGACCATGTTCATAGGCGCCGGGCTCAACGTGATTCTGGCCCCCATCTTCATCTTCGTGCTGGGCTGGGGCATCAAGGGCGCCGCCATCGCCACCGACTTGTCGATGGGCGTGAGCGCCTTGTTCGTCATCCAGCACTTCTTTGACGAGCGCCACGAGATTCGCTTCACCCCGGGCACCTACCGCCCGCAATGGAGCATCCTGAAACCCATCCTGGCCATCGGCGCCGCACCGTGCATCATCAACTCGGCAGGGTGTGTCATCAACGCCATCATCAACAACACCGTCTACCGCTATGGCGGCGATTCGGGCGTGGCGGCGATAGGCATCTTCACCACCGTCACACAACTCATCGTCACCTTTGTGATAGGCGTATGCATGGGCATGCAGCCCATTGTGGGCTACAACTTTGGTGCGAAGCGTTACGACCGTTTGCGCCGCACCTTCTGGCTCGCTGCGGGAGTGTGCACGCTCGTGTGCACCCTGGGCAGCCTCGCGGGGCACTTCTTCCCCAGGGGCATCGCCCGCATGTTCACCAGCCATGCCGCGCTGCTCGATGCCAGTTCCAATGCGCTACGCCTCACCACGTGGATGTTCTGGGTGGTGGGATTCCAAATCGTCACCACCAACTTCCTGCAATCGCTGGGCGAGGCCTCTAAGAGCATCGTGATGAGCCTCTCGCGGCAAGTACTCTTCCTCATCCCATTGCTGTTCACCCTGCCCTTGCTGTGGGACCTCAACGGCGTGTGGCTGGCGTTCCCCATCAGCGACTTCTTTGCCGCAGTGGTGGCCGTGCTCATGCTCGCCTACCAAATGCGCAAAATCCACCGCATGCAGCAAGCCCAGGAAGCCAAATCCAAGACATAAACCACAGCACCGGTGGGGATAAAAACAACGGATTTTCACGGATTTCACGGATTTGTTCACGTCACCGCCTCCACATTCCGTGGCGAGGTGCACCGTCCAGTGTGGGGACATGCCGTGGCATGTCCGCGATAACGCCTTCATTCCCAGCACCGAAGGCGCAAGGCGCATCGAAGATGCGACTTTGTTCGAAGACCATGCAAGCAACCTCGAAGAGGTGCGCCGCTTGGTCACAAACGAGCAGAGCAGTAAGTGCCTCGAAGAGGAACTTTAAATGCACAGCCGGCAAATTTAAGATCGGCATGCCGTGGCATTGCCCCCATAAAAAATCCGTAGCACCTTTTCAAACAAAGATGCTACGGACCGATTGGTATTAAGAAAGTTAGTTTGTATTATGACGTTGCGTTTAGCTCTTATTGACGTTTTGCCTTCGGTCGGTCGCCCTTGGGACGATCACCTTTTGGCCGGTCGCCTTTGCCCTTGCGCCCGCTGAGCATGGTGCGCGTGAAGTTGCTCTCGGCTTGCTTGAGCAGGAACAATTGCTTCTTGGAGAGGATTTTAGAGAATTTCTCGAAATACTTGGCCTCGATTTCGCCCTCTTTCACCTTGGCGCCCGAGAGTGCCTCGGCGGCTTGGCCGTAGTCGGCCTCGCTGGGGTTAGCCTTCTTCGACACCCCGATGGCCAACGCGCGAGCGGCGGCGTTAGTGCTGAATATTTCCTTCTCCATTTCCTCATACAGGGGCATGAACTGCTCGCGCTGCGTGGGAGTGAGACCCACTTGCTCGATAATCATCTCATGCTTGGCCTGCAGCATCTCCTCGCCCCACTTCGAGCGCGAGCCGTGCTTGGGATTTTCCTGTGCTACCGCGGTGAGCGCGGCAAACAACAAGACGACTATGATGGTAATTTTTTTCATGTGTGCTAATGAACCTCAGGAGTGTTTTACTCGGGCAGGTCGGAGTCCATGGCCACGCTGTCCTCGTAGGTGAGGATGTCGTAGTCGGTGGCTCCCCCGCTCATGATGAACTCGTCGGCATTGTTGTCGACGGTGATGCCAGCAGCGATGTCACCCAGTCGCTGCGCGCCGCCAGCGGTGCCGTTTGCCACGTTGAACACGTGCATCATGCACCACACGCCTGCAAACATGGCGGCCATATAAACGTAAGGCCGAACACGCAGCCATAGCGATGGCTTGGTGTCGACCTCGGTAATCTCGACTTCGGGCAACTGCTCGAGCATTTTCTTGTTGAAATCCTCGAAGTAGCCAGCCGGAACTTTGAAGCCTGGTTCCTTACCGAACTTGTTCAATATGGTTGATTCTTCTTTCATTGCGACCTTTTGACTGCCGTAATGGCAAATGGTTTAATCGTTCTCTCCAAAAAATGCCTCAATTTTTTTTATTGCATGGTGATAGGAGGCCTTGAGCGCACCCACCGAGGTGCCCAATATTTCGCTCATGTCCTCATATTTCATCTCGTCGTAGTAGCGCATGTTGAACACCAGGCGCTGCTTTTGCGGCAGCGAGGCAATGGCCTGCTGCAACTTCACCTGCGCGCTGTCGCCGTCAAACCACGGGTCGCTCTCGAGCGTCGATGCCAAGAAACTGTCGTCATCGTCGAGCGACACCTGCGCCTGAGCCTTGCGCTTGTTGATGAACGTGATGGACTCGTTGATGGCTATCTTGTAGAGCCACGTCGACAAGCGAGCGTCGCCACGGAAATGGTCGATGCTCGTCCACGCCTTGATAAAGGTGTTTTGAAGCACGTCGTTGGTATCGTCGTGGTCGATGACGATGCGACGAATCTGCCAGTAAAGTTGTGAACTGTAATGCTCTATCACCTTACCGAACGCCTGCCGCGCCGTGTCGCCGTGGTGCAACTGCTCCACGATGAGCGCCTCGTCATATGTCTCGCGCGATGCCATGTAGTTTTTTACTGAGGTGTAAAGTTAAGCCTTAATTTTGAATTGTACACCACCAGCGGCCACTCAACGGGCCAGTTTTACGTTTTTTTATGATTTTTCCACACGGCGGTGCCAAGCCCGGTAACCCACGACGGCCATCACGGTGTAGAAGGCATAGAGCGACGCGGTGAACGGAATGGACTTGTAGAAGTAGAGCACGGCGCACACGGCATCGACCACGAGCCATGCGAGCCACTGCTCCACCCACTTGCGGGCGAGCATCCACATGGCCACCATGCTCAGCGCCGTGGTGAAACTGTCGGCAAGCGGCACGGTGCTGTCGGTGAAGCGCACCAGCACTTGATACAGCCCCACCCACAGCAGCGCCGTGGCGACCACCGCCACGACCATCATCCTTGGCGGGCAGTGGGTGATGGGCAACTCGGCCTTCGCGGTCCCGTCGCCGCGCCACCACATGGCAAAGCCATAGGCCGCCGCCAGCGTGTAGTACACCTCCATACCGAAGTCGGCATACAGGCCGCTGGCGTAGTACAGATAGCCGTGGACGATGGGCATAATCACGCCCACTACCCACAGCCAGATGTTGGCACGCAGTTCGAGCCACAGGTAGAGCAGCCCCAGCACCAATCCCGCTATGTCAAGAATCTGCAGCATCAAAAGTTAATCGTGATGCGCCCCATGGCATGTGTGCCCGCCATGGGATAGAAACGCGGGTCGCTACTGATGACGGGCTGCTGCGTCTTGTCGCCGCCCTTGTAGAGCGCAGCGGTCTGCGAGTAGCCGTTGGTCTCGTAGCGCTCGTTGAACAGGTTGTAGACGGTCACGCCCAGGGTGATGCGCTCCACGCCGCGTAGGGCAAAAGCATAACTCAGCGTGAGGTGGTTCACGAAGTAGGGGTCGAGCGAGTCTTCTTTGTTCTGGAAGTTGTCGAGGTACTGCCGGCTCACATACTGCGACTGCAGCGAGGCGGTAAATCCTCGCCAGGTGGCCGTGAGCAGGCTGCCCGCGGTGAACGACGGCGAGAAGGAGATGGTGGTGCTCTTGCGCGTGATGGCCGTCTGCGTGTACATCTCGTCCCAAGTGTCGGCGTTGTAGTCGCCCACATAGCCCACATAGTCCTTGATGCGGTTGCGGCTCAGTGTGGCATTGACGTCCCATCGCAGCCAGCGCGTCGCCTTCCACCCGGCGGTGAGTTCCACGCCCATGCGGTAACTCTTGGGCACGTTCTCGGCCATGGCCTCGCCTATCTCGTTCAACTTGCCGTTGAGCACCAACTGGTCGTGATAGTCCATGAAATAGCCGTTCACGCCCGCGCTGAAGCGCTCGGAACTGAAAGCATAGCCCAACTCATAGTCGAGCAGGCGTTCGGCGCGAGGATGCTCCAGCAGGGGGCCATCGGTGTAGTTGTTGCGAGTGGGCTCTTTCTGAGCCACGGCAAACGAGAAATAGGCGCGGTGATGGTCATTGATTTGGTAGTTAAGACCGGCCTTGGGATTGAAGAAATTGAATTTCTCGTTCACGTCGAGCGTTTGCATGTGCTCGGGAGTGGCGGTCCAGTCCCAGGTGTCGTTCACGCCACGGATGCGATAACTAATGTGGCGATATTGCAGGTCGGCATAGGCGCTAAGGCCGCCCACGATGTTATAGTTGCCCTTGAGGTAGATGTTGAAGTCGGTCTTCTCGCCGCGGTTGCGGTAATACTCGTGGTCGGGAGCCAGGGTGCCCACATAACTCTCCAGCCACAGCACGTTTCCCACATGGCGATTGAAGAAGTGGTTCACGCCTCCGCCCAGGGTGAGCGTCAGGCGACGCGGCAACTCATAGTGCAGCGACCACACGCCGCCGCCAAAGTTGCCATCGTTCACCTTCTTGCGCACCAGGCTCGATTTCTTCACCATCACGCCGTCGTGCTCAAACGGCTCCAAGCCATACTCCTTGAGTGTGCGCGCGTTTTTATACTCCTTGTAGTAGCCGTAGCCGTCGGTAAAATGTAACGCGGCATTCAGCCTCCAGTTGTCGCTCAGGCGCTGGTTGATGATGAGTTGATAGTGAATCTGGCGATAGAAGTCCTTCTGGTCGTCGTAGAAGCCCGTCACCTTGCCGTTGTGCTTGATTTCGCCATTGGGGTTGTAGGTGCGGTCCTCTTCGAGTTGCTCACGGCTGATGCCGTCCCAAGCGTGGTAGGTCTCCTCCTTGCCGCCAAAGGTGATGAAACGCAACTGCGTGTTGCCGCCACGAAAACCCACCTGTACGAAGTAGGAATAGAGTTTGCTGCTCGCGCGGTCACGATAGCCGTTGCTGCCTATGTGCGACAGGCGGGCCTCGATGCCCCAGTGACCGTGCAGCAAGCCGCTGCCCGCTGCCACGCTCTGCTTGTTGGTGGCAAACGAGCCATAGGTGGCATCGACAAGGGCATAGGGCTTGTTGCTGAACGCCTTGGTGCGCATGTTCACGCTGGCACCAAAGGCACCCGAGCCATTGGTCGACGTGCCCGCGCCGCGCTGCACTTGCACGTCGGCGAGCGAGGCCACCAGGTCGGGGGTGTTCACCCAAAAGATGCTATGGCTCTCGGGGTCGTTCATCGGGATGTCGTTAGTCGTGATGTTGATGCGCGTGGCATCGGTGCCGCGCACACGCAGCGAGGTGTAGCCCACCCCGGCACCAGCATCGCTGGTGGTGAGCACGCTCGGCGTGGTGGTGAGCAGGAAGGGGATGTCGCGACCAGTGTTGTCGCGGTCGAGTTGCGCGCGGTCAAGTCTGGAAAACGCCACAGGGGTCGTCGTTGAGTCACGCGTGGCGA
>CACWKM010000019.1 GCA_902761475.1 uncultured Bacteroidales bacterium | reverse complement strand
CCCCGCCGCCCTCGTCCATGCGAAGTGGCGCCTGGGCGTGCATCACACGCCCGACTGTGACGAGAGCGTGCCCATGGCCCTCAAGAGCATTGCCGAGTTGCGGTTGCACTACGACCGCAGTTGGTGCCGCCGTGTGGCGAAATGGCTCAACGAGATGCCAATGAGCGTGGCAGCGATGTGCGAGAACATGCACCCGCGCCGCGGCATGTGGGTGCGCTTCATTCGCGCACTGCGCCTGCCCGAGATGGCACGCCGCAAGGGATATGACCATCTGCGCGACCTGCTCGACACGTTCTATCGCCAAGACTACCCCGTGTGGCAAGGCAAGGTGGACCGCGCCAAGGTGGCGATGGACTGCGATGCCACGCTGGCGTTGTTGCAGCAACGTCCAGGTGTGTTTGCGCGCGCATTGTTCGCCACGATGCTCTGGTTCGGCCCCGACAAGCCATTGGCAGCATTCGAGAAAGTGTTGCCAAAGTTGCCGTTGCGCCTGGCCTACACACTGGGCAGCGTGGCCGAGACCTACTTCGACCCACAAGCGCCCAAGCGAGCCGTGCGCGTGGCCACGGGGGCGACAAAGGTGATTGACAATCCCGGGCTGCTCAAACTCTACAGCGCGGCCCAACTAGAAGATATGCAAGAGCGCGTCGTGCAACTCTATCGCCGCGCCATCGAGCAACATTTTGCCGCCGCCACGGCTCCGGCGGGCGCCACCATCTACATCGACCCACAACTGTATCAGATTCCTGTGGCCGTGGGCGACCGCTCCAGCACCATCCATGACCTCACCTGCGCCTTGCAGGGCACACGCTTCCCTGTCGAGGGAAATGCCGTGCGATTGTTCATGCAATGGGGCAAAGGGTTGCCGGCACAGAATTTCGATATGGATTTGAGTTGCGCCATCGCCTACGACAACAAGGTGGACGTGTGCAGTTACTACCAACTCACGCCCACCGGCGCGAAACATTCGGGCGACATTCGCCGCATCCCCGACAAAGTGGGCACCGCCGAATACATCGAACTCGACATCGACACGCTGAGCGATGCCGGCGCACGCTATGTGGTCTTCACTTGCAATGCCTACAGCGCCGGCGCCTTGGTGCCCAACCTCGTGGTGGGATGGATGAACAGCGAGTACCCTATGACGGTGAGCGACGAAACTGGCGTGGCCTACGACCCGTCGACCGTGCAGCATCAGGTGCGCGTGCCCGAGGACAACTTGAGCAAGGGGTTGGTGTTCGGTGCGCTCGACGTGGCTAAGCGAGAAATCATTTGGCTAGAGATGCCGTTTACCAGCCAGAACGTCCAAGGCCTCGACATGAACGCGGTGAGGAGCATACTCAACCGCTTGGAACACAAAATCAAGATTGGCGACATGCTTGCCATGAAGGCGCAAGTGCAAGGCCTCACCCCCGTCGACACCCCCGAGGGCGCCACCGAGGTCTACACCTACCAGTGGGCACTCGACGCTGCTGCTGTGGCACGCCTGTTGCTCTCGTCGCAATCCATAAGTTAGTTAGGCCAATAATGTCATTCGCCCGCCATATCCATTCTTGCACCGTGTGCCTCGCCACTGCCGCCATACTCCTCATGGCAACAGTGGCCCATGCTGGCGTGCTGGGCACACGCACGCGCGTGCTACTCGACCGCTACAACCGTGCGTCGGTCGAAGAGCGTGCCACCCTGCCAGGAATGCGGCAAATGGCATCGCCTCATGGCACATTGGTGAACGCCTTCGTGCGACTGCACGACGGGGAGTCCGTGCGTTCTTTCATCAACAAAACGCCAGCCATCAATGTCCTGTTCGACACCGACACCTTGCTGGCTGTGAGCGTGCCCATTGAGATGTTGCCGCGCCTGGCGCAATGCGACGGCGTGGACATCGTGGACATGGCACGGCCGCTCAAGCCATGCACCGACCAGGCGCGAATCCTCACGAATGTGGACCCGCTGCATGCCGGAGAGAATGTGGCGCGGCACTATCACGGCAACGGAGTTTTAGTGGGCGTGGTGGATGCCGGATTTGACTTCACCCACCTCTCGTTGCTCACCCCCGACTACGAGCCGCGCGTGAAATATGTCTACATGGGCGAGGAGCGCCGCTCCTACACGCAGCCGCAAGAAATCATGCAGTTGGGCGCCGATACAGACGACACCAACCATGGCCAGCACGTGGTGGGCATCGCGGCCGGCACACGCGTCATGGACTACGGCGGCATGGCCGATGAGGCCGACGTAGCCATCGGAGCCATGGGAAACAGCATCGACGAGGCGACGCTGCTGGACTGCGTGCAGCACATCGCCGACTATGCCGAGGCACACAACCAACCATGCGTCATCAACATCAGTTATGGCGACAACAGCGGTCCTCATGACGGTTCCAGCACGCTCGCCTCGACGCTCAACAGCGTGGCGGGAGAGGGATGCATCGTGGTGCTGAGCGCCGGCAACGAAGGCACACGGCACTTCACCTTGCAGCACACCTTCTCTTCGCAGCAGCCACAGGTAGCCACCCTGCTCTCTAATGGCAACCGCTACAGCCAAGACATGACGGTGGAAACCTGGGCGCGCAACAAGAAGCACGTGAATGTGCAATATTTCATCTACGACACCCAGCAGAACGCCGAAGTCTACACATCGTTTATCGTCACCTATCGAGGCGCGGCGGGCACAACCACGCACACCATCTCCACCACCGACGACGAGCAACTGGCCGCCTATGGCACGGGGTCCATCACCACGGCGATGGGAATTGGCAGCAATGGGCATTTCAACATTGCCACCACGGTGAAATTCGCTTTCAACAATGTCAATTTGAAGATGGGTATGCGCTTTATGGGCAATAGCGGCCAGCACATCGACATGTGGTGTACCGACGAATATAGTTCGCTCATCAGTGCCGGCAACCCCGATTTTAAGAGCGGCAACCCAGACATGAGCATCAGCGACATGTGCATTGGCCGCGACCTCATCGACGTGGGAGCCTATGTCTCGCGTCCCACCTATGTGAATGCCGCGGGCAAAACAATGGGAAGCAGCCAACTGGAGGTCGGCGAAATGACCTCATTCTCAAGTTATGGCCCCGACGCGTGCATCAAGCCCACCATGCACCCGCTCATCACCGCACCAGGGCAATATTTGGCCTCGTCAATCAACAACCGCTTCTATCACGGCACACCGAGCAACGCCATCGTGTTGCGCTACGACCCGGGCGACGGACAATCCTACCACTGGGCGATGAAGGCCGGCACGTCGATGGCAGCGCCCGTGGTAGCGGGCATTATAGCCCTATGGCTGGAGCAAGAACCCACACTCACCCCAGCACAAATTCGCGAGGTGATACAACTCACCGCCATCAACGACGAATTCACTGCCGTGCAACCTGAGCGATGGGGAGCCGGCAAAATCGACGCGCTGGCGGGCATGAACGAAATTGCGCCCTACACCCCGCTGCCCACCGCAGTGACCACAGTGAAAAACCTCGGCAAGCCCACGGTGATTTTCTACAACTTGCAAGGGCAAGGGCGCCCCACCCTATGGCCTGGAATGAACATCGTGGTCACGCGCCACGAAGATGGCCACGTAACCACGATGAAGGTTGTCAACCGTTAATCGGTTGCTATTCAGTCAAGAGTTAATCTCAGAACTTGATGTCGACACCAATGCCGAGCACCTTGTTGGTGCGGCTGTACACGTCCTGTCCGGGCAGCATCTCGCTGATGCCCTGATAGCCACCCTTGTCGGCGGGCATCTTCTTGGTGTAGTTGCTGTAGGTGGTCCAGAAGTAACCCACGTTCAGGCGCACGGCACGGCTCAGGTTCACTGCGCCACCAAAGCCAATCGAATAACTGTCGCAGGAGAAGGCGGTCTGAGTCTGGAATTCGTCGCTCAAGCCATAATCGGTAATCTGACCACCAGCGCTCACGGTGAAAATCTTGTTGATGTCCCACTCCAGACCAGCGAGATACTCGTGGGTGCCGTGAGTGAGCGCCTTTTGCCTTTTGTCGGCCATGTCGGCCCACTTGTCGCCATAGTAGTGATACTCCACGGTGCCACGGAACTTGCCAGGGATGAACTCATAGCCAGCGGCAAGACAAAGAATCGACGGCAGGTCGTAGGGGGTGTTCACACCATCCTTGTAGGGCACAATAGCACCCTCAAAGGCGGCGGGAGCCTCAAGCACCTTGGTGTCGTTCTCAATCTTCAGGTTGGTCTTGAACTCATACTTGGCAGCAAGGGTGAGTCCACCCACCTTATAGTCCAAGCCAAGGATGGGCGTCACGCCAAAACCAGTCTGGTCGCAATCGAGCGCCACATGAGCCAGGCCATTCTCGCCCGACATGCCCACGAGCATCTGCGAGAGGGCAGGATTCGTCTGGCCCACAGCGCTGGCGGCAGTCATCATGGCAGTAGCAAGTTCAGTCTTGGCGGTAGCATTCACATGGCCACGGTAGTTGCCAGTGAAGTAGTTCAGGCGAAGGCCGGCATAGCCCGAGAAGTGCTTGTTGAACTTATAAGCAAAACCCAACTGTCCACCATACACAAACTGGCGACCACGCATATAACTGTCAAGATTATATTGAGCGGGGGTGATGGGGCCGCTGATGAGGGCCTTCATCTGAGGATATTGTTGCAGCAACTGTGCGCTCTGCGAATACAAGCCAGCCATCACAGCAGCGTCAAACATGGGCAAGCCATGGTTGTACGTGCACTTGCCACCGCCACCGGTGATGCCGAAGAACAGCGAAGCGGCCCAGCGGTCGGTCTTATAGGCGGCATAGAGCGAGGGGATGATGGGAGCCACTGCCTCGCCTTCATACTTGTGCTCATAGCGGCCACCAGGCAAGATGGGGCTTTCGATGGTGGCAAGCACGTTACGAGTCTGGAACGCGCTCTGGTTGTTCACCGACAGCGTCCAGCCATTGTGGGCCATGAAGGCCGTACCGGCAGGATTGGTATAAATAGCGTCGATTTCGGTCGAAGCACCGCGCGCCATCATACGGGCAAACGCAATGTGGTGGTTCGTATTGGTGAGCAGCCCACCGGCTAATGCCTGACCGGCGGTGAGAAGCATACATGCAAACGGAATTAAATACTTTTTCATACCTTATAAATATAGTTTATTCTTCTTAAATCATTTGTTCTAAAATCCGCCGCGAAAGTACTGCCTCGCGCGCAAACGACATAATAAAATGGCGAGAAAATGCTCAAAACAGGCAAAAACCGCACATTATTACATTTTTTAACAATCCAAAAACGTTAAAGAAGTTTAACGCTCGACATCGCCCAGTGGATACTCACCCCTCTCATTTCACATGGAAAATAAAAATTGATTTTGTGGATTGTCAAATATTTTGTACCTTTGCTGCGCAAAATAAAAGTTCGGGGTGTAGCACAGTTGGTTAGCGCGCCACGTTCGGGACGTGGAGGTCGGAAGTTCGAGTCCTCTCACCCCGACCCGAAAAAGGGGATAACAAGCAGCGAGTCTGCAAGTTATCCCCTTTTCTTTGTCACCTCACCTGTGGTGAGTGGGATGGTGCTATTGATGGAATGTGCGTAGCACGTCGCACCGGCTCACATAGGGAGCCACCTTGTTGCGATTGGCAATATAGAAGTTGTAGAGTGCCAAGCGATTGATGTACTCATAAGAATTGCGGTTGTAGTGCGGCACCTGGTTGTAGTTCTCGTCCCAGGTGTAGGTGATATAGGGCTCACCAAACGGGATGAACGACAACGCATAGAGGCACTCCTGCTTGGTCTCGAAGCGCGTGGCCTTGTCGCGGGCTTGTTGCAGCAATTGCACGGCTTTCTCGACAAACGGGAACTCGTTCTTGTAGCACACGGTGTCGTAGCAACTCCACGAGTAGCGCGGCAGATACCAGCAGTCGCCCTTATAACTTGCCTGATAGTACAAGGTGGCCAGCGCGAGCAGGTTCTCGGCAGTAGGCTCGGCGGACTGCAGGGCGAGCACGTCGCGGCAGAAGTCTATCTTCTGGTTGCGGGTGAGCGGAGCATGCTCGGTGCTCACCATGTCGTTCCAGTCACGGTCCACCACTTGTCGACCCAGCCAGCGCGCCTTCTTGTAGGTGCGGGCTGCAGCATAGCGCGCGATGCCCTGATTGTTGAGGTAACTGATGGGCACTTTCTCGAGATAAGGAATCGCCTTGGCGAAGGCACCCTCGCGAATGTACTTCGTGCCGATGAGGTCGTTGATGCTGTTAATCTCTAAATCCATATCCACGCTTTTGACAAAGCGGTCGAAGTCGGTGCGCGACTTGCTTTTCATGTAGGCCAGATAGTCGATGGTCTCTTCGGCAGTCAGTTCGCCCAACGACGTCGCCACCTCGCCCGAGACAAAGGTCACATCCTCCAAAGCGTTTTGCAGTGCCATGGCACGGCTCATCATGCCATTTTTCTTGAGCATGGGAGCCAACCGGTCGTAGGTGGCCACTGTAATCACCTCGATATAATGGTTGGACGATTCGCCATAGGCGTTGAGGGATTTGGAGTCCTGCTTGGCCACCTGCTGGAGCCACTTAATCTCTTCCACAGCATAGTTGAGGGCCTTGTCACTCAGGTCACCCATGCCCAACGAGGCGATAAAGCGGCAGGCGCGAGCGTTGTCGAGCACACGCGGCGAACCTTGCATCTTGAGCGCCTTGTCGATGAGTTCCACGCCCAGTTTGCTGTTGCCAGCAAGGTGGGTAAGATAGCCCGCGGCGGTTTGCCACAGTGCCGGCTCACGCGTCTTGCCCTGGGCCACCACTTGCTTGGCAAAGTCGATAAAGGCCGCCGTCTGACGATGATAGATTTCGATGTTCTCGGGAGGATAGGCGGGGTCGTACCACTCGCTGTTCACCGTGTCGTAGTAGTCTTGCGCGTTGTTCACAAAGTCTTGCACGAGGAACAGGAGCGTGGGGTTGTTGGGGTCGGCGACATATTCGGTCTGAATGCCAGCCAGGTTGCGCATGTTGCGCACGAGCCACTTGAGCGAGCGGTAGTCGCCCACCTCGGCATAGATGCGGCGGGCCTGGGAGCGGGCCTGCACCTTCTCCACGTCGCTGCTGTAGTCCTTGTGGAGCAGGGCGAACGCCATCATGGCGCGTTCCATGTCCTCATAGACGCTGCCCTTGACGCGGCGCGAGCCGTTGTTCCAGTGCGCGAGCATGCCGGGGATGTCGCGCAGCGCGAGCAGCGTGCGCATCTCCAGCAGACTGTGCTGAGCACGCAGGCGCGTGCCCTTGTAGTTCTTGGCATAGCGCTGAATCATCTGCAAGTCGCCAGAATAGTTGGCCAGCGCCTCCTTGGTGGGATAATCCCAGTCGTTGTCCACGTCCATGCGGTTCACAGTCTGCAGATACCAAATGAGGTTGCGAAGATACTGCTGCATCTCGGTGTCGCGGCTCTTTATAGCCTTGACGATGATGGGATTGGTACTCTCGTTGAACTTGTCCAGGTCGGTCCAAACCAAGTTATCCATGCTCCACGATTCGATGGCATCCTTACCGACGTAGTCGGCCCAGAACTGGTTGAGGCGGTCGTCAAAGGGCCCGTACATAGAATTGCGGTCGAACGCACTGAAGATGTAGTAGTTCGGGCGAATCCAGGGACCGCAGGCCAATGCGCTCAGTCCTATGAGCACGAGCGCACTAATGGTGAAGAAGCGTTTCATAGAATTGGTCATTATAGTGATTCAAATGTTGATTGTCGAGATGATAAATCACCACCTGGCTATTGATGCCGGGGCGTTCTTTTTCGAGTGCCTGCGCCACGCGCAGGATGCTGGCGGCATCGGGCCTCACGATGTGGAGACTGTCGCCAGGGTCCAAATGCACCTCGTCGGTGGCGTTGCTGTTCGATTCCACCAGGGTGCTATGCCCCACCACCACGTAGTTCTGGTCGTCGACGCGCCTATAGAGCGTGCTGTCGGCCAGCGGCGTGTCGTAGACGATGGCCTTGAACGTGGTGCCGCGAAAGAGCAGTCGCCACCCGAACACGGGATAGGCGGCGCACAGCGGCAGGTCGTAGTCGCGCAACTGGCTCAGATAGGGATACACATCGCGGTAGTCGAGGATGGGGTTGCGGCCATTGCGCACACGCATGTCGCCCGTGTTGTAGACCATGAGCACGCCCTCATCGACAGGCGGCGCAGGCATGGACAACTGGTGCAGCCTGATGGTGGCCGAGAGCGTCATGCCGTGGCCGTGGAGCAAGTCGTGCACCTCGCGCAGCAAGGCGAAGCACGCAGGCATGGACTGGCGTGTCCAGTCGCAGTCTATCTGCACCTGTTTCACCCCTGCGATGTCGCGCGTCTCGTTCATCTGCAGCACGCGGCGCACCAACTTGTCGGCCAAGCCGCTCAAGTCGTGACGCAAGCAGTTCTCGACGATGAAGATGGTGGGCACCACCTCCACTCCAGTGGGCAACGTGTCGTCGAACGAGAGGGTGGCATTGGGCATGGGCTTGCCGTCGCGCATCACCACGTCGAAGTAGCGCACATAGGCGCGCCCGATGTGATGCTGCGCCACAAAGTCGCGTTCCGTGCTGTCGAGTTGCAGCGCGGTGCGCCAATAGTACACGCTGGGACGAGGGTCGCTCACCGCAGCAGGCTGGCGGCGGGAGCAACCTAACAGCACCAGCGCAACCAGCAACAGATATGTGACTCTATTTCTCATTTTTCCGGGCAAACCATCACGGAGAGAAACCACACTGCAAATATACAAAAAACTCTCAAAAAAAAGATTGGCAACACATATTCTTGCACCTTTTTCACCCCTGAACAAAAAATCCCCGGCGCCCACAAGCGCCAGGGATTGATAACTCCGTACTTTGTACTCCGTACTCCGTACTTTTGTACTTTTGTACTTCCGTACTCCCGTACTTCCGTACTTTTGTACTTTTGTACTTCGCACTTTTGTACTTCGTACTCCGTACTCCTTACTTCTTCTTTAGAAAACGACTTTGGTTGTTTTCTTCGTACCGTCGGTGAAGCGAGTCACGACAATGTTCACGCCCTCAAATGCTTTGTTGCTCTGCTGACCTGCCATGTTGTAGTAGGTCACGCCAGCCACGGGCTTGCCATCGACCACGAGTGCGTCGATAGCGGTCACCATGGGTGCATCGGCGCCAGTAGCGCTCACCAATTGACCCTTCAGGTTCTGGAAGTCGTAGTCGTGGCTCGAACGAGCGCGACGCGGTGCGCCAGCAGCCTCATTCCAAGGCTCATCGAGTTCGATGGCCACCGTCATGGTGTACTGCTTGTTAGTCTCAAAGTTCAGTGCTGCTGCGTTGCAGAACTGTGCTGCGAGCACGAGGCTCTGACCGGCACCGTCCCAACCACGGAGCGTGCCGTACTCGCCAGCCTCTTCATAGTAACCCGTCACTTTAATCACGCTGCTTGCGGCAGGCATGTCAAATGCTTCGCTCAGGTTCACCTCGTTGATGAGAGCGCTCACGTCGGCAGCCTCGCCGGTCACCGTGCCACCAGCCCAAGTCATAGCAGGAGCAGTGTCCTTGTTGGTAAGCACGCCGGAGAAGCCCTGGATTTTCTGACCCACAGCCACCTCGAGCAGCACCTCTTGCGGGGCATCGATGCGCACCCAAGCGCCACTCTCGCCCTTCACATAAGCGTGCTGGTCGTCCTCGGTGATGGACACCACGGTGAGTTCATCGGTCACAGCGGCATTCTCGCCCACAACGCCCGACTCGAGCAACTCGGCAAGCGTCATCGAATAAGGAATGCCACCATAGAGGTCGTCGATAGCGGTACCCAGCAAGGTGAACTTAATGTAGTACACACCGTCGGGCATCGTGATGTGGTTGGC
Organism: uncultured Bacteroidales bacterium; assembly: GCA_902761475.1. Lineage (GTDB taxonomy): Bacteria > Bacteroidota > Bacteroidia > Bacteroidales > Muribaculaceae > Sodaliphilus. The sequence continues at coordinate 13,279 of CACWKM010000019.1, read as the reverse complement.
GTTGAACGTCTGGTAAGCCACATTGATGTCAGCCTCGGGAACACTAGTCCAGTTCACAAGGTCGGCAGAGTAAGCCACGTTCAGGATGCGCGTTGCCACGCTATAGACAATCTGATAACTGGTGAACGAGAACACGTTGCCAGCCTCGCCGCCAAAACAGATGGCCGGGGTGATGAGTTCGCCGTTGACCGACGAATAGGAACTGGTGTAAGCCCAACGTTGGTTGTCCTCGGTAGCGCCAGTGCGCGAACCCAGAACCACATAGTTGTTGTTGCTCCATTCGGCGGTAAGGTCGTCCTCGAAGTCCTCGAAGAACTCGGCATCGCTAAGGCGCACAGCATTGATGCGGATGTCGAAGTCGCCAGCGTTGGTCAAAATCGACACGGCAGCGGGCTGCTCAGCGTCGTCTTCATAGACGCCCGGCGTAGCCACGGCGATGGTGATTTCCAGCATATCGTCGGCCGAAATCACATCGGTGGCAGCGATACCATCCACAGTGAAGCCTTCGGCAGCGAGAACGTCCTCAATCACGAGGTCGCCGCTACCAATGTTGGCCAATTTCACGGTGAGGGTCTTCTCGCCCTTGAACACACCCATTTCCTGCACGCCAGTCAGAGCGGTCGTGCCATCCTCCTTGCAGAGTTTGCCCACGGGCACCTCGGCGGTGATGGTGATGGCGCTGGTGCTCATGCTGGTGCCACAAGCGGTCTCCTTCACCACGAAGGTCACCGTCTGGCTGGGCTGCGGCTCGGCGAGCACGTAGTCGAAACTCAACGTCTGATTGCCTTCGCCATTGGCGGCAGCGAGTGCCACACCGCTGGTCGAACAAATAGCATGCTCCAGGTCGTCGCTAGCGAACACCTCGATAGCATAGTCCTCGGCAGCAACTGCCAGCGAACCCTTGTTGTCCAGGTTGGCGGTGAACTCGATGTGTGCCACGCCCTCGTTGGCGGCCACGGTCTCGGGCACGTCAGTGAGTGCGGTGATGTGCACGTCGGGAGCGTCAATCTTCTCGTCGGCAGCAAAGAAGGCTATCGAGCCACAATGCACGAGGATGGCCACGCGAGCCTCTTCGCCCTCGGGCAGGCTGAAGGAGCCATAACTCCACTCGTTAGCATTCAACTCGGGCTCCCAACTGATGGGCAACGCGTCGTCGGTGACGGTGAAAGTACCGTCGGCATTCACCTTATAGGCCTCGATGCGAGTCGAGTAATACGATGAGGTGGCGCTGCGCTTTGCCTTCAACATGAGGTTGCCCTTCACGGTGGGCGTCACCAGATAGTAGTTGTGATACTCACGACTACTGAACACATAAGTAGATTCCTGGGCGCGCTTCAAGTAGTTGCCATCGTCGGTCATCAGGTCAAAGCCCGACTCATCGTCCACCATATCGGCGAGTGCCCAAGTGCCGTTGGGGCTACTGGCATCGCCTGTGGTGTAGGCGATGCGCCACTCGGCGGGCGTCTTGGCCGAGGCAGTCACCTCGGCGAAGTCCTCGGCGTATCCTGCGGGAATGACGATTGACTTACCGGTGAGCGACACGGTGAATGCGCCGTCGTTGATGCTCAGTTCATCGGCGAACTCGCCACCTTCGGCGGGAGCGAAGGTCACGGGTACCTCCACGGTTGCGCCAGCGGGCACCTCCACGCTCGCAGCGTCCACGCTGAACGGAGCATCAAGGCCTGCCAGCGACACTGTGAGGTCCTCGGCACCGATGTTGCTGATGTTCACATTCAACGTAGCGTCACCGCCAGCAAACACTGTGCCAAAGTCGAGGCTTTGGGGTGCCACCTGCAGCGACTGCACGGCGTCGGCGGCCACCATGTCGATGGCGGCATAAGCAATAGCAAACACCAAGCGAGCGGGCTCCTCGAGGTAAAGTGTACCATTGGAGAAGGTCTCCTCGGCGTTCCACGAGGGAGTGGTGTCCCAATCGATGGCCAGTGCATCGCTCGTCGATGCCATCTGTGCCACACCGTCCACCACCTTATATACACGCAGGAATTGGCCATAGGTGCCCGTGATGAGACCACGGACAAACACGTTACCACTCAATTCGGGCGACACAAGCACGCGGTAACCACTGGGGTTGCTATCATAATTCGAGCCCGTGGCTTGGATGCCATGATTTCCGTTTTTGTCATACACGCTATAGACCGATGCACTCTCGTTGAGCGTGCTCAAGTCGAAGGTGCCCTCCCGCGAACTCACCACATAAGCCTTCCAACCTGCGGGGATGAGTTCCTGGGCGGTGATGTCGTCAAAGCCCTCGCGATAACCAGTGGGAATGGCGATAGCCTTTCCAGCCAGTTCCACGACCTTCTCGCCAGCCTCGGCATTGCTCAGGGTGAGCGCACCGCTGAACTCGCCACCTGCGGTGGGGGCAAAGTTCACGGCAACCACCTTGCTCTCGCCAGGCTCAAGGCTGAACGAAGCGTCCTCGGCGGCAATGCCAAACGGCTCAGCCACATTGGCGATAATGATGATTGTATTGAGGCCGGTATTCTTCACGGTCACTTGCTTAGCAAGAACAGGCTCGCCCACCAGGGCGGTGCCGAAGTCGATGCTCTCGGGGCGCGCGCTGAACGCATACTCCTCTGCCTCGGTGGGCTCGAAGGCAATCTGCACCTTAGGCAGGAACGCTTGTGCGCCTTGCCTACTATTATAACTTGCGCCACTGGGAGCCTGAATGCCATACCATTCACGACTCTGATATTCTCCCTTGACGGTCACATAGGTGTCGATGAGCAAGTTTCCTCCCTCATAAGCATAGGGGGTGTCGAGCGTGATTGTCACCACTTGTTCGCCCGACTGGAGCACATTGCCCGTAAAGCACAAGGTGGCAGCGGCGCGATTGTTCGAAAGTTCGCTGCTGGAAATGGTCGTGGCTTCGGTCTCGCCCAGACGCACCTCCACAGTGGGGTTCAACGATTTAGTAAGTGCCTCGCTCATGTAGAATGTGAGGGTGGTGATGTTACAACCTGCCTCAAGGCCTGCGTTAGCCAAGTCGTCGGCGGGATATATCATCTGCGACTCAGTGCCGTTTGTGTCCATGTATAAACCAAAGAACGGTATATACTTATTCGTAGCAGTACCATCGGCAACGGTCAGTGCATTGACAGCTGAGCCGGTCAGTGCCACTTCAAAACTACCTGCATCCCCACAGTTCACGGTGAGCGTGGACTCATTGGAGCCGGTCGTCGTGGGAGTATAGGTCACGTTGATGGTTGCCCTCTCGCCAGCGGCAAGCGACGCCGACACATAGTCGCTGCTAAAAGGTGCCGACAAGCCACTCAGCGACGGAGTGAAAGCATTAAGACCAGTGTTCCTGATAGTGAACGACAACGTCTTGCTTGTGCCCGTAGCCAGTTCGCCAAAGGCAAGGGCCTCGGTACTCACCACAGCAGAATAGTCCTGTTTTTCGCCAGCAGTGTACTCAATGAGAATTCTCGGAAGAAAATTCTGAATGCCTTTGGAACCTGCTCGGCAGTAGGCCGCCGAGGCGCGCTCTGCACCATAGAACCGGGTGTGATTTGACTCATTAGAGCCGTTATCACAGGTGCCTGGAGTGGGGTTAGAGAACTCAAAGGCCAAGTTGCCGCCATAGTAGTCCAACGGCTGAGCAAACTCGAAACGAAAAGTTGTAAGTCCTCCTTCCAATGCATCGCGCCACACTTCGGTCAGGCCGGTGAATTCGGTACTCGATGCGGTAGCCGCGTCCACTTCGCCAGCCTTAATCAGCATCTCTCCGCCGCTCACACCACCGTTGTAGGAGGCATAGAACGTGACGGCTGTAATCTGGCCACCACTCATTTCTTCGACCAATTCGGCGGGATAGACAAACCATGACTTGGCATTATTCAGGTCGTAATAATACCCGTAGAATGGGACACACTCATTGAGCGTTGTCGCATCTCCAAAAAGCGTGAGTTCATCTGCCCCAGCACTCAAGGTGCCGCCGAGCGCGAACACGCACAGCAACAGCCACAATTGTGTTAGGTAATTCCTCATAAAATGAAAAAAATAAATGAATATTTAGTAAATTCTCTCAAATTCTCCTGTGATATTAAAGCAAGCCGAGCGGAAAAGCAAATGCATTTGTTTTTCCGCAGCGACAAAATTAGTAATAATTTGGCAATTTTCAAGCCTTTATTACTTTTTTTCCTTAACCGAAAGTCGGTCTATCATCCACGAGGCATAGGTTTGCACCACGGCTCCCGCCATGAGGAATGCAATCCAGTCGGTAGTGCCCGGATGATAAAACGTCATGCCTGCGCTCAAGCAGTAGAGCATGGCGCTCACACTGAGCACACGGTAGAGGCGGCGCACACGCAGGTTGTCGCCATTGTAGCGGGCTTGTTGCCACATGCGCGCCACAAGCACCATCACGGCGCCGCCAGCATAGGCCCAGCGCATCCACGCAGCATTCACTTCGAGCAACGGCAAGGCCGCCATGAGCAACATCACGATGAGCCCAACAAGAACAAGTAAGTTGATGATTGTATCCACTTAAACAATTATGAATTAAGAATTAGGAATTAGGAATGGGGACAGCCGATTACGAAAAAATAGATAATGTGTATAGTCCGTGCAATTCGTTGTCAAAATGCATCATTCCTAATTGAAATAAGGTTATTCTTCGACGACATAGACGTCCTCGTTTTGGTGCTTCATGCCATATTTCTCCCGCGCGATGCGCTCCAGCGTTTCGCGGTCGGTGTTCAGTTCGCGCACCTTGGCCTCGTAGATGGCCGCCGAATCCTCGTTGAGTTTTATCTCAGCCTTCAATTCGTTGATTCGCGATTTCAACTCATTGATTTTTAAATAGTTGTTGTCGCCAAAGAACAACAACGACACGATGAAGGCGATGAAAATGATGAGCGGTATGTTGAGCCACCGAGGCACCCAACTGGGACGTTTAAGCAAAGACATATCTATATATGTTGTGTGTGAGAGTGTTTTATAAATAGTTAGATAAGAGGCACAAATTTACTACAAGTTTTGCACATGCCGAAAAAATAGTCGGCTAAAAAAACGACAAAATGTGCCGAGTGCGCCTCTATTTGGCGATTTGGGGTTTTTGCACGCAATATATCACGGTTTGCACCACGCTGCGCACCACCAAGAAGGTGATGTAGGCCAGCCACAGGCGATTGTTGCCCATGTGGCTGGGGGTGAGGAAAAAGACGGCAAAGAAGAGCAGTGTGGCCACGAGCACCGCCACGAGCATGCCGCGCGTTGCCGTGAGCCCGATGTACACGCCATCCCACACAAAGGCCGCCATTCCCGCCAGCGGAATCACGGAGCACCACCAGCGGTAGTCCATGGCGGCGTTCACCACGACGGTTTGGTCGGTGAGCAACGCAAATATGCTGTGCGGAAAGGAATAGGCCACCGTGAACAGCCCGGTGAGGATGACACCCCACAAGAAGAGGTGCCTCACGCAAGCCTCGAGGCTGCGACGGTCGCCAGCGCCGTAGTAACGCCCCACCAGGGCCTCGCCGGCAAACGCCACGCCATCAAGAAAATAACTGTAGATGGTGAACAGTTGCATCATCAGCGCGTTCACCGCCAAGATGAGGTCGCCGCTGCGTGCCCCCACGGCCATGAAAAACAGCATCACCACCATCATGCACGAACTGCGCACGAAGATGTCGCCGTTCACACTCATCAGGCGCGCCATGCCGTGCCACGAGAAGGAGAAGTGGTGGCTCAGCACATGCCAGAACTTGGTGCGCAGCAGCCACAGCGAGTACAACAGTCCCAAGTACTGCGCCGCCAGGGTGCCCATGGCAATGCCGGCAAAGCCCATGTGAAACCCATAGACACACATCAGGCTCAACACGATGTTGAGCACATTCACCACTATCGACACCATCATGGCGCTCGCCGAATCCTGCATGCCCAGCAGCCAACCCTTGATGCTCATCATCACCAGCACGGGCGGCGCGCCCCACACGCAGATGTCGTAGTAGTCGAGCGCATAGGCCGCCACCACGGGCGACGGGTCGATGATGGTCATGCACAACTCGCGCAAGGGCGTCTGCAACAGCACGATGGCCGCGGCAATGGCCAGCGCCAGCACGCAACTCTGCACAAGCACGAGCGTGGCGCCACGCATGTCGTCGGCGCCATAGGACTGCGCGGTGACACCGCTGGTGCCCATGCGCAAAAAACCGAAGTTCCAATAGATGAGGTTAAACATCATGCTACCCACCGCTATCGCACCGATATAGGCGGTTTCGCCCATGTGGCCGGCGATGGCGGTGTCCAGCAGCCCAAGCAACGGGATGGTCACGTTGGCAATAATGGCTGGCAAGGCAAGACGCAGGATGTTTTTATTCATTCCCATGGCAACATGCTCATTTGCGCTGCAAAGTTACAAAGAATTTCACACCCAGCGGTGGGTGGCAAATCTTTTTTCAATCATATTCATGCACTCAAAAGCATAAATATAAAAAAAACACACAAAACCATAGGAGGCTACGAGACGACACAACACCACACATATCCTACTGTTTTTGAGTGTTTTACCAAAAACCGTAATGTAGCCGCCAGCATAAAAGCGTACAATCAGGCCCCAAAACCTATCAAAAACTTGTGTTTTGCGACCCAAATACGCTATTTATTCACAAAACATTCGGTTTTAGTTCCGATTTTGTATAATTTTGCCGCCATTATGACATTTTTAGTTTGTTTTTATTAACGTATAAAAATTTAGACTTTATGAAAAGAACAATTACATTTCTCACAATGCTGATGGTGATTGCCGCTGTGGCATTTGCCGGCAAAGCACCTGTGAAGGCAAAAGAAATCACAAAGCCGGTACGCACCGAGCAGGAGTTAATCAAGGCTTTTGCCACTGCCAAGGAGTGGAAGGGCGAGATGCCGAAGCAGTCGGCCGAGAAACTGGCCCGCAAGTCCGCAGCCCGCAAGGCTGCTCCCCGCAAGGCCACCGCGGACGAACTGGCAGGCAAGTACACTTGGTACACCGCCATGGGCGATATCAATGAGTTAGGCGAGCCCGACCCCGCCACCTTCTCTCCCATGACTTCAAAGATCACTTTGGCTGCCGGCCGTCAAGGACGAGTGAACGTCACTCTCCCCGTCTTTAGTTCCCAGGCAGGCAGTGGCACCATCGACAACGACACCTATGCCGAATATGGCGTGGCCGTCATCAATTTCACCCTCTCTGGCAACAGCAATTACGGCAGGTGGTCACTCCGCGAGTTCTTCTACTATGAAGGCGACGAGGAAAACGAGGCTGGTTGGTACACGAACAGCAACCTCACGCTCTACAGTTTTGGCGATGGTGAATTCTTGTTCTCGCTGAAAGATGAGTCTTATTTGGTCAGCATTTTCACCAGTGGAGATTATGCGGGCGAGATGTACTCCTTTCTGTATGCCGCTGGCGAGGTTGGGCCCTACGACCCCGGCACGCCTGTTGTGGCTCCCGAAGGCCTTGAGTTGGAGGAGTACTCCGTTACGGGACGTGACTATTTTGACGAAGAGGATATTGCGGGCTCGGTGTTCATCGGTTTCGATGGCAGCGACGTCTATATCCAGGGTCTTTGCACTCCGTTGCCCGAGGCTTACGTGAAGGGCACCATGGACGCCAACGGCTATGTGACCTTTGAGGCTGGGCAGTATTTTGGCAATTTAGAGGACCTTGACCTTTACTTGAATTCAATTTTGGGTCAAGACGTCATCCTCTTCTATGACGCCAACGCCGACAAATTCATTGCACAAAATGAAGTCTTCTTGGCCGACGATGGCGGCACCACTTTTTATGGCAATAGTTACCGCAATGCCATCTTCACCAAGGTGGTTGAAATCGCTGCGGTGCCCGCCACTCCCACCATCAACGCCATGCAAAGCGCCGGTAGTTATGGCAACATTATTTCATTCACCATCCCCACTGTGGATGTCGATGGCAATGGCCTTACATCCAGCAAACTGTTCTACCAGATCTACAGCGATGTGGAGGGCGAAATCAATCTTGTGACGTTCACTCCTGCCACCCACCAAGAACTTCCGGAGGCCATGAACACCTTCCCCTACGGATTCACCGAGGATTGGGATTTCTATCAGACTTTCATCTACCTCAATAACATTGAAGCCACCTGGAACCGCGTAGGCATGAAGAGCATCTATCTGGGCGGCGGAGAGACCAACGAGAGCGAGATTGGCTGGTATGTAATCAAGCCCTACAGCATCGCTTCGATTCTTATCAACCTGCCCGAGGGCGCCATGCCTCAACTCACCCAAGGTGAGACCCTGCAACTGAGTGTGACCATCGCTCCCGAAGGCGCTCAAGGCGTTATCAACTGGAGCAGCAGCAACGAGGAACTCGCTACTGTCGACGAGAATGGTCTGGTGACTGCCGTGAGCCCCAACTCGATTATCCATCGCGCTCCTGGCGATGCGCCCAACGAGGGTGGCACACCGGTGACCATCACCGCAGCATCGGCCAGCAATCCCGACGTGAAGGGTGAGATTGAACTCACCATCGCGCCCATCCCCAGCGCAGTGACCGACATCACCATCGACAACGCCGTGGCCGTGAAGTATGTCAACGCTCAAGGTATGGTGAGCACCAAGCCGTTCAACGGCATCAACATCATGGTGACCACGATGAGCGACGGCACGACGAAGACCACGAAGGTGGTGAAGTAAGGAAGTACAAAAGTACGAAGTACGGAAGGACGGAAGTACAAAAGTACGGAAGTACGGAAGTACGGAGGTACGGTTATTAAAAAAATCCCTGGCTACCAGGGATTTTTTTGTGCGGTTGTTAGAGCGTGGGGAAGATGTCGTGCTCTATGTGGGTGAGGATGTCGTCGAGTTGCTGGCGCGTGGACGCTTGCAGCATGGCGATGCGCGTGGGGCGGAAGTCGCGGATGCCCTTGAACAGAGGTGTGGCAGCCAAATGGCGACGAATGTGCAAGATGCCACGATACTCGTCGATGCGCGCAATGCTCTCGGCGATTTGACGACGCAACAGGGCCATTTTCTCGGCGCGAGAAATGACGAGGTGCTCGCCAGTGGCGAGATAATGCTTCATCTCGCGGAAAATCCACGGGGCGCCAATGCTCGCCCGACCCACCATCACGCCGTCCACGCCATAGCGGTCGTAGCACTCCACGAGGCGCTCGGGTGTGGTCACATCGCCATTGCCAATGATGGGGATGGTCATGCGGGGGTTGTTCTTCACCTGGCCAATGAGCGTCCAGTCGGCCTCGCCGGTGTAGAGTTGTGAGCGTGTGCGGCCGTGAATGGTGAGCGCGGCGATGCCGCAATCTTGCAACTGCTCGGCAAGGTCCACAATGTTCTTGCTGTTGTGGTCCCAGCCCAGGCGCGTCTTCACCGTGACGGGGACATCGACGGCACGCACCACGGCACGCGTGATGTCGAGCAGCAACGGGATGTTGCGCAACATGCCCGCGCCGGCCCCCTTGCCTGCCACCTTTTTCACTGGGCAGCCAAAGTTGATGTCGATGACCTCGGGGGCAGCCTCCTGCGCGATGCGCGCCGCCTCGACCATGGAGTCCACGTCGCGACCATAGATTTGGATGGCAGCAGGACGCTCACCAGGATTGATGTGCAACTTGCGCACCGTGCTGCTGATGCTCCGCACCAGCGCCTCGGCGCTCACAAACTCGGTGTAGACCATGTCGGCACCTTGCTCGCGGCATATCAGGCGAAACGACGCATCGGTGACGTCCTCCATGGGAGCGAGCATCACCGGACGAGCGCCCAAGTCGATGTTTCCTATTTTCATGCTGCAAAGTTACGAAAAGGTTTTTGTTTTTCGTGGCTCTTAATGCCGCGACACCTCGTTTGTCATCTCTTTTTCGCAAAAACTAACGACCAATCAACCCACCTAAAAAAATAATATCGGCCTTGCTACGTTTTATATAACATGATGAAAACGATTCAATTTTCGCTACTGATGTCGCTGCTGGCCGTGTTGCTGTGCGCTTGCGACCACGTGAACAACAAGGAGGTGCCCGCCTATGTGGTGCGCATCGATTTAGGCACCCACGCCATGTGGAGCACCTATGGCGTGAGCGGTGTGGGCGACTACCGCTATTTCAACCGCGAGATGGGCGTGCCGCAGAACTTCCCCTTTAACGCCAACACCCACACGGGCTATGGCGGCGTGCTGCTCATGATGGCACTCGACGCGTCCACAGGAAACTATGAGCCAGTGGCCTACGACGGAGCATGCCCAGTGGAGAACGTACAATCCACGGTGGTGGGCATCAACGGCAAACTCGAGGCGGTGTGCCCAAAGTGCGGCTCGCGATACAATGTGCTCACTGGCTCGGGAGGACCCATCGACGGAGTGGCTCACAAGAGCAACTACGGCCTGCGCATCTACAAGGTGCGACAATCGGGCAGCGGAGGCTATGTCATCACCAACAACTAATCCAGTTGTTGGTTTTTTCGTTTTTAGTTAGGGGTGCCCGGTTGCATGGTTTTACGAAAATGATTACCTTTGCAAATCTACCGCTTTCCGCGGCGAAAAGGAAAACAACAACAGCATATTTTATTCTCACGACATGATGAAACGCATATTACTGAGTGTGATTGTGGCAAGTGCTGTGGCTGTGTCGGCCATGGCCACGACACCATTGTGGCTGCGCGACGTGGCCATCTCGCCCGACGGGCAAGCCATCGCCTTCTGCTACAAGGGCGACATCTACCGCGTGGCGACCGGTGGCGGCGCTGCCGTTCAACTCACCTCGCAGGGCAGTTATGAGTGCTCGCCCGTGTGGAGCCCCGACGGCAACAGCCTGGCCTTTGCCAGCGACCGCAAGGGTAATTTCGACATCTTCGTCATGCCCGCCGCCGGCGGTCAGCCCGTGCAACTCACCTTCAACTCGGCCTCCGAACTGCCCTGGGCCTTTAGCCCCGACGGCAAGAACATCTACTTCTCGGCGGCCATACAAGATGCCGCCACGAGCCGCCTGTTCCCCACGGGACGTCTCACCGAACTCTACCAGGTGCCCGCCGCCGGCGGACGCACCACCCGCGTGCTTGGCACGCCGGCCGAGATGGTGTGCCCCGACCCGCAGGGCAAATTCCTGCTCTATCAGGACCGCAAAGGCATGGAGGACGAGTGGCGCAAGCATCACACCTCGAGCGTGACGCGCGACGTGTGGAGCGTGGATCTGGCAACAGGTCGACACACCAATCTCACCAACCGTGCCGGCGAAGACCGCAACCCTGCGCTCTCGCCCGACGGGAACAACGTCTATATCTTGAGTGAGCGCAATGGCGGCACCTTCAACGTCTATCGTTTCCCGCTCGCCAACCCCTCGCAGGCCGTGGCGGTGACCCACTTCGACACCCACCCGGTGCGCTTCCTCAGCGTGGCGCACGACGGCACGCTGTGCTACACCTGGGACGGCGAAATCTACACCCAGCGCGAAGGCGGCCAGCCCCACAAGGTGGCCATCGACCTCTATCACGACGATGGCGACGGCGTGGCGCGCCTGAGCAAGACGCGCGGCGCCACCAGCGCAGCAGTGTCGCCCGACGGCAAGCAGGTGGCCATGGTCATTCGTGGAGAGGTGTTCGTCACCAGCGTGGACTATGAGACCACCAAGCGCATCACCGACACCCCCGAAGCCGAGGCCGACCCCACTTGGGGCGCCGACAACCGCACGCTGGTCTATGCCTCGGAGCGAGGCGGCAATTGGCAACTCATCAAGGCCACCATCGCCCGCAAGGACGACCCCAACTTTGCCAATGCCACCCTCATCACCGAGGAAGTGCTGCTGCCCAGCGCCACAGTGGAGCGCATGCAGCCGCAATTCAGCCCCGACGGAAAGCAACTGGCATTTATCGAGGACCGATTCCGACTCATGGTCATGGACATGGCAAGCGGCAAGGTGCATCAAGTCACCGACGGCTCGCAGTGGTATGAGACCAATGGCGGCTTCAACTACTCGTGGAGCCCCGACGGACGCTGGATAGCACTGGAATTCATCGCCAACAAGCGCGACCCCTATACCGACGTGGGCATCGTGCCCGCGGCAGGCGGCACCATCACCAACATCACCGGCAGCGGCTACTTCAGCGAGCGACCGCGGTGGGTCATGGGCGGCAATGCCATCATGTTCGAGAGCAACCGCTACGGCATGCGTAGCCATGCCTCGTGGGGCTCGCAGAGCGACGTGCTGCTGTGCTTCGTCAATCAGGACGCCTACGACCGCTACCGCCTGAGCAAGGAGGACTACGAACTGCTCAAGGACCTGGAGAAAGAGCAGAAAAAGGAAGCCGACAAGAAAAAAGAGGCTGCCGACAAGAAGAAAAAAGGCAAGAAGGGCGACACCGCCGCTAAGGCGGCACCCGAGAAGCCGAAAGACCTGGTGCAACTCGACGGCATCGACGAGCGCATCGTGCGACTCACCCCCAACAGCAGCCGCATAGCAAGCGCCATGATTGATGCCGACGGAGACAACCTCTACTACCTCTCGGCATTTGAGAAAAACTTCGACTTGTGGAAACTCGACCTGCGCAAACACGAGACCAAACTCATCAACAAGATGAACGCCTCGTGGGCCGACATCCAGCCCAGCAGCGACGGCAAGACGCTCTACATCTTGGGCGGCGGCACCATGCAAAAACTCGCCACCAGCGGCGACAAACTCACCGCCATCACCTACAAGGCCGACATGAAGATGGACTTGGGCAAAGAGCGTGAATACATGTTCAACCATGTGGCGCGCCAAATCGACAAGCGCTTCTACAACCTCAACTATCACGGCATCGACTGGCCCGCCATGGTGGAGGCCTATCGCAAGTTCTTGCCGCACATCGTCAACAACTACGACTTCACCGAGATGCTCAGCGAGTTGCTGGGCGAACTCAACGCGTCGCACACTGGCAGCCGCTACTACCCCAGCAGCGGCGAGACCACGGCCGACCTGGGCCTCATCTACGACTGGAACTACGCCGGACCGGGCCTCAAGGTGGACGAGGTGATTGAGAAGGGGCCGTTTGACCGCGCCAGTTCACGCGTGAAGCCGGGCACTGTGGTCGAGATGATTAACGGCGTGGTCATCGACGGCGAGAACGACTACACCGCGCTGCTCAACGGCCAGGCAGGCCGCAAGACGCTGGTGTCGCTGCTCAACCCCGCCACCGCCGAGCGATGGGAGGAGGTGGTGCTGCCCATCACCAAGAGCGCCCTCAACGACCTGCTCTACAACCGCTGGGTCAAGCACAATGCCGACGAGGTGGACCGCCTCTCGGGAGGACGGCTGGG
>CACWKM010000018.1 GCA_902761475.1 uncultured Bacteroidales bacterium | reverse complement strand
AGAGTTGCCCTCTTCTGTCACTCATATCGGCGATAAGGCGTTTAGTTGGTGCCGTAGCCTCACCTCCATCGTGTTGCCCTCTTCTGTCACTCATATCGGTGATGAGGCGTTTAGTTGGTGCAGTAGCCTCACCTCAATAGTGTTGCCCTCTTCTGTCACTCATATCGGCAGCAATCCTTTTAGGGGCTGCGTTAGACCTCATGTAGAAAATCGGTCTCCATTATTTGAAACGGATTCTGATGCATTATATACAAAAGGAAAGAAACAATTAATCTCCTTTTTCAATCGCGATATAGTTCATTTTCGTATTCCCTCATCCGTCACTCATATCGGCGGTTCGGCGTTTAGTTTGTGCAGTAGCCTTGCCTTGATAGAGTTGCCATCTTCTGTCACTCATATCGGCGATAGTGCGTTTAGTGGATGCTATAGCCTCACCTCGATAGAGTTGCCCTCTTCTGTCACTCATATCGGTGATAGGGCATTTAGTGGGTGCGAGAGTCTCACCTCGATAGAGTTGCCCTCTTCTGTCACTCATATCGGCGATGGGGCGTTTTCGGGGTGCGAGAGTCTCACCTCCATAAAGTTACCTTCCTCAGTCACTCATATCGGCGGTAGTGCGTTTAGTTACTGCAATAGCAGAGTTGCCCTCTTCTGTCACTCATATCGGCGATAAGGCGTTTAGTTGGTGCCGTAGCCTCACCTCCATCGTGTTGCCCTCTTCTGTCACTCATATCGGCAAATGGGCGTTTAGTCAGTGCAGTAGCCTCACCTCCATCGTGTTGCCCTCTTCTGTCACTCATATCGGTGATAGGGCGTTTCTTGAGTGCCGTAGCCTCACCTCCATCGTGTTGCCCTCTTCTGTCACTCATATCGGTGATGATGCGTTTTGTGGATGCGAGAACCTCACCTCCATCGTGTTGCCCTCTTCTGTCACTCATATCGGTGATTATGCGTTTAGTCGGTGCAGTAGCCTCACCTCCATCGTGTTGCCCTCTTCTGTCACTCATATCGGCAGCAATCCTTTTAGTGGCTGCGATAGACTTCATGTAGAAAATCGGTCTCCATTATTTGAAACGGATTCTGATGCTTTATATACTAAAGGAAAGAAACAATTAATCTCCTTTTTCAATCACGATATAGTTCATTTTCGTATTCCCTCTTCTGTCACTCATGTCGGTGATGATGCGTTTTGTGGATGCGAGAACCTCACCTCCATAGAGTTGCCCTCTTCTGTCACTCATATTGGCGATGAGGCGTTTTGGGGGTGCAGTAGTCTCACCTCGATAGAGTTGCCCTCTTCTGTCACTCATATCGGTGATGATGTGTTTGGGAGGGACTGGTTAAATGGCCCCGCGCCGATATCTTCAATTTACGTCCCGAAGGGCACAAAGGGTAAATTTATGAAACTTTTACCGAGTAAATTTCATGACAAAATTATAGAACGATGATAGTCATTGAATCAAAACGGAAAAAACCTGAGACGATACTTAAGAAGTATCCCGGGGCGATTTTGGCCGATGTAACTAGTTCTGCCAAGGGTAAGTTGGTGCAACTCAGCCCATTTTTTCCCCACGGTGGCATTCGTGGCATTCCTGTGCCATTTAGCGAGGGCTATACCGCATCGTGTGTCGAGGCTATTTGGCAAGGACTTAAGGTGTTTGAACACAACGATGTGGATGTGTCGTTGTTTGCCAACACCACCATGAAAGGGCTAAAGCGCACTGTGCGCAAATATGGCAAGCCCCTGGGACATCGCAAGGGTGTGCACGGCACAGAATTGCTGGGCTATATCGAAGCAAGGAAGCAGATTTATATACCCACCTATCGCTGGGTGCTTGAGCATAAAGTGACTGACATCATTGCACGCCTGCGTGAGGCATCGAAAACAAAAACCATCGTCTTGCTTGACTATGATACTAACGCCGATGTGGAAGACGGCAACAAACCATTGTCGCACGCATCGCTTATAAAGGCTTATGCCGAAGGGATTTACCCCTATGGCGAGCCATCGGGACACAACTTGCAGCAACCAAAAGAATTAAGCATATTCACCGACATCTAAAAACTACTGATATGGGCAAAAGAAGTAACTGGAAAGAATTTGAGACTATCCTGAAGAACCATGGGATAAAGAAACTATACCATTTCACCGACCGCGACAATCTTGAGTCGATTATTAGGCACGGCGGGCTCTACTCTTGGGCCGATTGTGTGGAAAAGGGCATAAAAATCCCCAAGCCAGGCGGTGGCAACTTGTCGCGTCAACTTGATGAGCGCGATGGCTTGCAGCACTACGTGAGGGTTTGCTTCACGACGCAGCATCCCATGATGTATGTGGCGATGAATGATGGTCGCATCAGCAATCCTGTGATACTTGAGATAGATCCCGAGGTGATATATGACACGCAAAGTCGCTATGCCGACATGAATGCCACCCGCACAGGCGCGCATGTGGGCGGCAACATCGATGACTTTAACCGCATACACTTCGGCAGCGTCAAAGCGCGCAAACATTTTGACCTCGATGCTGGGGAGCAGCCATACTTTCAGGCCGAGGTGCTTGTTAAGAACTTCATTCCGTTGAAGTACATTACCAACATTGGCAACTTTGGCATTCCCATCCCTTCACAGCCCACTCAATTGCAGAGCAAGGATGCCTATACCGCCCAGATTACGCGTGCCACTCCCACGGCATTTATCTTCTTGGTTGACCATTCACGCTCGATGCGCAGAACCACATCGCTCAATGGTGAAAAGATGACCCTTGCCGAGGCTGTGGCAAGAATTGTCAACAATCAAATTAATGAGTTGGTGTTAAGATGCGTCAAGACCTCCGAAGTGCGCCATTACTACGATATTGCAGTGATAGGTTATGGCGACCAAGTCTATAGTGGCTGGAACGGAGCGCTTGAAGGACGGTTTTTTGTGTCACCACAAGAAATCAAGGATAACCCGTTCAAAAAGATTGTAACTCGAGAGGAAGTGCGCACTCGCCGTGGCACTTCAATCAAGGAAGTGGAAAAGGTGCAGTGGCTGGAGGCGCGCTGTGATGGTGGATGGACGCGCATGCGTGATGCATTTGCCAAAGCAAAGTCCCTGCTTGAAGAATGGATGAAAGAGCATCACGATAAGGACTGCTATCCGCCCACGATTATCAACATCACCGACGGTGAGTATAACGGCTGCTCCGACGATGAAATGCTGCAAGAAGCAAACGAACTAAAGTCGATGTTTACGAATGACGGTAATGTGCTTCTTTTCAACATTCACATCTCGCCTGGTCAGGACAACAAAATCGTATTTCCCATCAATTGGGACGAACTCAACCACGACCGCTATGCGTCGAAGTTGTTTAGTTTGTCAAGTCTATTGCCACTACGCTATAATACCGATATCGCTCGTGTACGCAATGATAACGACTCTGCCGTGAGACATACAGCAATGGCGGTGAATGCCGACATGAGTACGCTGATTCAACTCATGGATATAGGAACTCCCACTAACATAAGTTTGAACAAATGAAAACCCGTTGCATTTCGGTTGCCAAGCCAGAGCCAGACACCATCAATGAAGATGCTGTCATGGCGCGTTCTACTGTCATTGCTGTGGCCGATGGCGCAGGTGGTGGGGGCATTTTTGCCGAACGCTGGTCACGTTATCTGTTGGACAACCTGCCCATTGAGCCTTTTGTGTCGCTTGAAGAAATGGATAGTTGGGTCGATGGGATTTGGGAATTGTTTTACAATGAGAGTGAGATGCTCGCAAAGGCAATGGGAGACGGAATGATTCTAAGCAAGTTCTATGATGAAGGGTCGTTTTCGACGCTTGTTGCCATTTGGCACATCAATGGAAATCTGCGGTGGGTATCTTATGGCGACAGTGTGGCATTCTGCTATCACAAAAAGAGCCGCGAACTCCAATACTCGATTCCTCATTTGGCCAGTTTTAACGAGGCTCCTTATCTAATCAACTTCAAAGACCCGTTGCGGCCGGGCGGTTTCGCTTGCGGCACCTTCGAGGAAGCGGTTGATTCGATTTATTTTGTCGCAAGTGATGCGTTGGCACATTACATTCTCATGATGTATATGGTAAGCCGCAAAGATGACTATTCACACGAACTTGCAGCATCATTAGAGGCACACTCAAAGAATAGTCAGTTTGTGAAAACTGCCATGTCAATGGGTAAGATTGACTTTTGGAAAACGCTTAGCAAACTCTTGAGGTGCCTCTCGAACAAGGCAAATCTCAATCGGCACTTGGCGAGATTAAGGAAAAACAATCTTCTCGCGATTGATGACTGCTCTCTTGCAGTCATGCGGACTTGAGAGGATTTTAGAGGATGGTTATTGCTGGGGGGTGGTGGAGAGGATTTGGCGGGCGAGCATGGGCTCGTTGTTGATGCGCTCCAGGGCTTGTCGCGACGCGTTTTGGTGCGATTCTTTTTTGCTGTAGCCCGTGCCGTCGGCCACGAAGATGCCGCCGAGTAACACCGCGGTCTTGAAGATGGGGTTGTTCTCGGCGTCGTTATAGGTGTCCACGAGTTCGAAGTCGATGCTCACGTGGTATTTTTGGGTCCACTCGATGAGGCGCGACTTGTAGTTCTGCTCGGTCTTGATGAGGTCTTCGAGGTCGAAGTGCTGCTTGATGATGCGGTCGATGATAAACGACCGGCAGGTGCCATATCCCTGGTCGATGTAGATGGCTCCGACGAGTGCCTCGAGGGCATTGCCACAGATGTAACTGTTGTGCGACGAGGAGTGTGAACTGGCTCTCACGTGGGTGTCGATGCGCAGTTCGCGTCCTATGCGGTTCAGGCTCTCGCGCTGCACAATCTTGGCGCGCGTGGAGGTGAGAAATCCCTCGTGTTTGTGGGGAAAGTGATGGTATAGGTAGTCGGCCACGACGAGGTCGAGGACGGCGTCGCCCAGGTATTCCAGGCGCTCATTGTTGGTCCAGCGGCCGTCGGGCAGTTGGATGGGCTTGGAGCGGTGCACGAGGGCGAGTTGGTAGGGCGCAATGTCGTGGGGATAGAACCCGGTGATGCCTCGTATAAAAACATAAAGCTCCTTATCCTTGACGAAAAGGAGCTTTATGAGTGATATGAGGTTGCGAAGCATCATTTGGTTCTTCCGTTAGGTATATGGTCAAGGTTTTGTGGTTGGTGTTGTGGCATCGTCTTGCGGTCGAGCCGCGCTGTGGATGCCGTTCTGGCCGCGCTCGTGCCCCGCGTGGGGCATCATCGTGACGGCCGGGGAGGGCAGGGGGGCGATGGCGTCATCGCGGCACCCGTGCTTACTCCTTCACAAACTTCTTGACGATGATGCTTGCGTTGTGGCCGCCAAACCCGAAGGTGTTAGACAAGGCCACGTTCACGGTGCGGTGTTGTGCCTCGTTGAATGTGTAGTTCAGCGAGTAGTCAATGTTCTCGTCACGGTCTTCGGGATCGTGGTTGATCGTGGGGGGCACGACATCTTCCTGGCAAGCCTTGATGCAGAACAGTGCTTCCATGGCGCCGGTGGCACCGAGCATGTGTCCTGTCATAGACTTGGTGGAACTGATGTTGAGTTCGGCGGCGTGCTGACCGAAAACGGCCTTCACTGCCTGCACCTCGCTCACGTCGCCCACTGGGGTGGATGTGCCATGCACGTTCACATAGTCCACGTCCTCGGGCTTGATGCCGGCGTCGGCGATGGCGCGCTCCATGACGAGTTTTGCGCCGAGTCCCTCGGGGTGGCTTGCCGTGAGGTGATAAGCGTCACCGCTCATGCCTCCACCAATCACTTCGCCGTAGATTTTCGCTCCGCGTGCCAGTGCGTGTTCCAGTTCCTCAAAGATGAGGCACACGCTGCCCTCGCCGATGACGAATCCGTCGCGCGATGCGCTGAAGGGTCGCGATGCCGTGGCCGGGCTGTCGTTGCGTGTGCTCAGGGCGTGCATGGCGTTGAAGCCGCCCACACCAGCGGGGAACACGGGAGCCTCGGCTCCACCGGTGACAATCGCGGTGGCCTTGCCCAGACGCACCAGGTTGAATGCATCGATCATGGCGTTGGTCGAGGTGGCGCAAGCGCTCACCACGCCGTAGTTGGGACCACGGAAACCGTAGCGGATGCTGATGAGGCCCGCCGAGATGTCGGCAATCATCATGGGGATGAAGAAGGGGCTATAGCGCGGTCCTTTCTCCTCGTTCTTGGCATAGGAGCCAGCCTGCTCCTCAAAGGTGTGCAGGCCGCCGATGCCCGAAGCCATGATTACGCCCACCTCATCGCGGTTGATGCCGTCGGCCATGAGGCCAGCATCGTCCACGGCCTGCTTGGCAGCAGCCAGAGCATACTGCGCATAGAGGTCGTTACGGCGGAACTCCTTGAGTTCCTTGCGGTCCTCGGGGTCGAGAAGATAGTTGGTGGGTTCAAAATCCTTCACCTCGCAGGCGAACTGGGTCTTGAACAACGTGGCGTCGAAATGAGTAATAGGTCCGGCTCCGCTCACACCCTTGAGGGCGTTGGACCAAGTGGTCTCAACATCCAACCCAAGAGGGGTGATGGCACCCAGACCCGTCACCACAACTCTTTTTAATTCCATCTATGGTATGTAAAAAGGAAGTTGAAAAAAGCGGCAAGGGCGTGTGATTACTCGCCCTTAGCGGCTACGATGAAGTCGATGGCGTCCTGAACGGTCTGGATTTTCTCGCTGGCCGATTCGGGAATCTCAACCTCAAACTTCTCCTCAAGAGCCATAATGAGTTCAACGGTGTCGAGCGAATCAGCGCCCAAGTCCTGTGCAAAGGTTGCTTCGGGAGTAACCTGCTCGGGAGCAACTGCCAATTTCTCAACGATCATCTGCTTTACGCTTTCAGCAATTTCATTCATGATTCTAATGCTTTAAATTGTTATATAAAGTGATACTTTTTTCGTTTGCGACTGCAAAGGAAACAATTATTTACCAATTATTAAAAGTTTTGGGCGACAAATTGACCCCCATTGCACTTTTTTAGCGTTCTGGTGCCCCAAAGTCCATAAATAATTACATTTTTTAAGACTTTTTTGCGCAAAACCGTCCTTTGTTCCACCACGATCAAGGTCGTTAGGAATTTTGCCGCCGCATTTCGGCGTCGCCCAAAAATGGCGAGGGCATTTGCGCCAGCCTCACGATTGGGGACAATTATTGTGGCATTGAATAGCAACAAATTGAAATAATATCTGTACCTTTGCTATATAAAAGGTGACTATTATGAGAACTTATATTGTCGTGTTTGTTGTAATGTGTTTTGCGGCAATTGGTTGTGCGGAGTCGCTTGGCCAGTCGGCCGAGTTGAGCGGCTATCGGGCGGCGCACAATTGGCATTGGCTGCCCATTACCCCCGATGAGGGCGCGAGGCCAGTAGAACTTCAGTGCGATTTGTGCGATGAGGTGGTGCGCAGTCCCGGGCAAGATTCAATCCTTGTTTACGGCATGCGCAACGACACAATCTTTGCGCGATGTGTGAAAGAGGGCCACTTGAATAACCGCTATTATCATTTCCACCGTTTTCACGTTCCCCAGAGTTTGGCGTCGAGCAGCAAGTATCGGCTCCACCTGCGCGCCTATGGCGACAGCCTGGCCACATCCACTGCCTACGACTTTGACAACATCGCGGCGTTCAATGCCCAGGAACTCAAGGAGTATGACCAGGCCCTCCAGGCCCAGGCTCCAAATGGCTTTTTCGTTGAGTGGGGGTGGGGCAGCGAGAACTCCGCTTTGACGTTCAACTTCAGTTACATGAACACGAACGAGTTAACCATTAAAAGCGTTGACGTCTATTGGAAGATGACCAACGAATCGGGCACGAAACAGCAGACGGGCCATTTCAAGGGCTACGGCCTTGTGGCACAGGGCCAGACTCAGAGTTGGCATTGGGACCGCTCGAGTTATCGTGCCATGGGCGATGAAGCCCAGATGACCCTCACAAAAGTCATCATCATCTACGCGAATGGCCAGCGCAAGGTGCTGATAGGCAACCAAATCTTGAACGAACAGTATTACCGGTAACGCCGCAGGGTTGTGGCATGTAAATTACGTCCTCAATGCCAGTCGTTTCGCTGCGACAGACATTGAGGACGTGATATGTGAGTCCCAGTAGTTTTAGGTGGGGTGTGCGGTTGGGGTCACTCGTAGAAAGTCAGCGTCACGGGGCCGGCGTCCTCGGTGACATGGAGCGTCACCGTGGCGCCCTCAATCATGGGGTAGTTCCAGTCCTCGTCGTGGCTGGCGGGGAAGTCATAGCAGATGGGGATGTTGAAGTAGCGCGCCAACTCGTCGCGCAGCATCTCGTTCATCGAGGCGTAGCCGTTCGACGGCTTGTAGTCGGTGAATCGACCCACGATGATGCCCTTGACGTTTGCCAGGACGCCTTTGACCAGCAACTGGGTGAACATGCTGCCCACGCGCGAGATGTTTTCGCCCACGTCCTCAAAGAACAGGATGATGTCCTTGTCCTTGACGTTGTCGCGGTCGAGGAAGTCAAAGTCGAGGCTGCCGGCGATGTTGCTGAACACCGATAGGTTGCCCCCCAGGAGGATTCCCGTTGCCGTGCCGGGGCGATTGTAAACGTGTCCGGGCACGGTGTAGGTGGGTCGCTTGCCCATAAGCACGTCGCGAAGCATCAGGTTCAGACTGTCGGTGGCGCTGTGACTGCCCAGGTAGCCGCCCATGTTGGCATGCAGGCTCTGGTGTCCGGCGCACACCATGGCGCTGTGCATGGCCGTGATGTCGCTATATCCCACAATCCACTTGTTACCGTAGCGCGCCAGCGTGTCGCGGGTGAGCCGGGGCAGCAACATTGAACTGCCGTAGCCGCCTCGCGTGGAGATGATGGCCTTTACCTTGGGATTGCGCAGGCAGGCGAGCAGGTCGCTGCAGCGATTCTCCACGGTGCCGGCAAAGGTGTGATAGTTGTCGTAGGTGTGCGGCATGATGATGGTGTTGAACCCCCACTGCTCGAGCACGAAGGCCGCCTTCTCGGCGACCGAGTCCTTGGGCGTGCTGGCAATGGACATGATGGCGACAGTGTCGCCCTTGCGCAGCGGTGGCGGAGACACGATGGGCTGTGCGGCGGCGTTCAGCATTGCCGATGCTGCGGCTATGGCAAGTATGGTCTTGTTCATCTCGTTGTCTATTCGTTGAAACTGTGAAACAATAATTATAGGCGGCAAAGATACTAAAACTATTTGAACTGCGCGGAGTTTTTCATGACAATTTGGCTTCCGCGCCCACGATGGGGGTGGCGATGTGACGATGTCGGAATCTGGCGGCTTTATGCCAAATTTGGTTAATTTGTTTTCTCTTTTTTCAATCATGGCAAATTAATAACTATCTTTGCAACTCAAAAATTGGCTTAGGGAATAGACTCTGTCAATTGTAATCTGTTAATTTTCAGCAATCTATATTTTAATACACAATTATGACAAAGAAATCAATTTTTTCAATCATCATGTTGTGCGTTTTGAGCGCAGTAGGTTTTGCACTGGCATCGTGTGGTAGCGACAATGATGAGCCCGAGAAAACGCTCACTCAGGAGTATGTGGTGAGAGGCGAGATCACCTCTCAAGGCGGCAACTGGATAAATGGCGAAGGTGGCCCGAACGGCAGCAACAGCCCGGAGTTTAGGTTCTACAAGAGCGTCTATGACAGGGTGAGTGCCCTCATCGCCCCGCAGGTGTGGGAGGTGAAGTTCACGGCGAACGAGAAGGACGCTAAACTCAAGGAGCAGAATGCCGTGGCCGAGACCCGCTTCTCCGAGGTGCTCCAAGGCCTCAAAGCCATCAAGCAAGAACTCGAACAGATGGACAAGAACACTTACAAGTGTCAGTTCGATATGACCATCAAACTTGTGGCTAGGGGCGATAAAGAGATTCGTTCTGGCGAGATAACCCTGAAGTATGAGGGCAACGAGGAGTAATCCCGGCCCGCAGCATCTCGACAAAGCCAACATGTTGGTTGAGCCAAATATTTCACAGCGGTAATCATCGCCGCTTCAAATCCAACCTCGGCACTGCCCCTCGCGGCAACGCCGAGGTTTTTTCATCCTCCTTTGTAAAAACAACGAATTTAGCGGATTACGTATAGCCATGCCTATTTGAAGAAACAACGAATTAAACGGATTACGCGGATTGTCTAGTTCTCTTGTGCCGCACGTGCAGTGGCAAATCCGCTAATTCGTAAAATCCGTGTAATTCGTTGTTCTTTTGCGTAACGCGATTCAGCCTCGGCACCGCAGGTGGGGTGGGGCACGAGGGGGTGGTGGGGTGCGTAAAAGGCTGGTTGGTTAGGTGTTTGCATTGTGGGTGGCAAGATGATGTGGGCGAAGCGCCGATGCTGAAACAAGGTTAAAAAGGGCGCAGAATAGAAATTTTTCGTGCAAAACGTGGGTCACCTCACGGATTATTAGTAACTTTGCATCGCCGTTGTCGCTCCGCCAGTAGGGTCGCACTGCGGCAATGAAGTGAACGGTAACATGAAAGACGAAAGATTTAAAATACTCGCAGGGCCCTGCGTCATCGAGTCGGAAGACAATGTGCTCTACCTTGCCGAGGCATTAAAGCGAATCACCGATAAATTCGACGTCGATTTCTACTTCAAGGCTTCGTGGGACAAAGCGAACCGCACAAAAGCCACCAACTACCGTGGTCCTGGTCTGGACGAGGGTCTGCGCATCCTCGCGAAGGCTAAGACGGCCGTCGGTGTGAAGATTGTGACCGACATCCACGAGCCTAGCCAGGCGAGCGCCGTGGCAGCGGTAGCCGATATCATCCAGATACCGGCGTTCCTGTGCCGCCAGACCGACTTGCTGGAGGCCGCCGCCAAGACCGGAAAGACGGTCAACATCAAGAAAGGCCAGTTCTCCAGTCCCGAGGAGATGGGCAATGTGGTGGGCAAGATGGAGTACTTTGGGTGCCGTAACTTCATGCTGTGCGAGCGCGGCAACTGCTTTGGCTATAACAACCTGGTGGTTGACATGGCCGGCTTGGTGCGCTTGTCGCGTCTGGGCTACCCCGTCATCTTCGATGCCACCCACAGCGTGCAGATAAGCGGCGGCGGGTTCAATTACGGCAACAGCGGCAAGAGCGAGTATGTGCCCTATCTGGCAAAGGCGGCTGTGGCCACTGGCGTGCTGTCGGGCCTGTTCATGGAAGTGCACAACGACCCTCCCACGGCGTTGTGCGACGGCAGTTGCATGCTGCGCCTCGATGGCGTGGAGGCACTGCTTGACCAAATCATGAGAATCCACGAAATCGTTTCGGAATAATGCTTTTATTGAAGAGAATCGTTCACAGCACGATTTGGGGTGGTCCCAAAATCGGTAGGCTGGCAGGCGTGGAGGGCGACAGCATCGGACACTTGTATGCGGTGTACTGTCGCGCTGGCATGTCCAACGAAATCCTGAACGGCCAGTGGAAAGGGCATAGCCTCAACGATGTGTTCCCGCTCTTCAAGAGTGAGTTCGGCCTGTCACGCTACGAGTATTTCCCGTTGACGCTGGCCTTGACCGAGGCTCACGACAATCTGAGCATTCAAGTGCACCCCACCGACGCTGTGGCGCAGACGATGGAGCACCAGGCGCGCGGCAAACGCGAGTCGTGGTATTTCATCGATGTGCCCACCTCGGGCAGCATCATCAACGGCTGTACGTGCCGCGACACGGCGCAATTGCAGGCGATGGCCGCTCAAGGGCGATTCATGGAGATGGCCGACACGCTGCACGTGGAGCAGGGCGACTATGTCTTTGTGGAGCCGGGCACACTCCATGCCATCACTGCTGGCAGCCTGGTGTTTGAAATCGAGGAAGGCGCCGACTACACCTATCGTTTCTATGACTATGACCGCACCGACGCACACGGCGTCCGGCGCGAACTCCATCTGGACAAGGCCATGAGCACGCTCAACATCGGCTTGAAGTCGGTAGCCAAGCGTTATGGCCATGGCGAGATGATTGAACCGACCTATACGACCAAACTGATCAATCACACCGCGACCTACACCAACGAAAGCGGTACCCTGGAGTGCTTTATTCTTGTGAAAGGCGCCATGTCGTGCGACGGTATGGCCGTTGCGCCAGGGTCCGCAGTGCTGATGTGGCCCGGCGAGACGCTCGACACGCATGACGTGGAACTGGCTTTCGTCGCAAAAATGCGCGACGAACGAGAAATGGAATCGTAATATTTAACAAATAGATACTGAGCAAATTAAGAACTCGCGATATACAAGATATGATATACTCACCTTCATTAATGTGCGCCAACTGCGACAACCTCAAGCAGGAGGTGCAGAGTCTGGAAGAAGCAGGCGCCACCCGTCTGCATCTGGATGTGATGGACGGACAATATGTGCCTAACTTCGCCCTGGGATTGGGCGACGTGAAATCAATCTGTCGCAACACCAAACTGGTGACCGAGATTCACATGATGGTCATGGAGCCGGGCCGATATGTCAAACTCTTTGCCGACGCTGGCGTGGACATCATCTACATTCACCCCGATTCTGTGCGTAACGCTGTGGACGTGGTGCAACAAATCCGCGAAACCGGAAAGAAGCCTGGCATCGTCATCAACCCCGAGGCCACCATCGAGAGCCTAATGGGCTTCTACGACCTTGTGGACAATGTGCTCGTCATGGGGGTGAAACCGGGCTACGCTGGTCACATCTATCTCTCGTATGTCGACGAGAAACTCGAGCGCCTCATTAAGTTGAAGGACCGTTACAATCTGGAAATCATGCTCGACGGCGCATGCACCATCGACCGCATCAGGCAGTGGAGCAAAAAAGGTGTCGACGGCTTCGTGCTTGGCACCTCGTCGCTCTTCGGTCGTCAGGAGTCTTACAAGACCATCATGGACCGCATCAAGCGCGAGTGCGGCGAGTGAGAGGTTGTGGGGCTTGGGTGACGCCCTAAAAAACATACGTTTATTGTGCGCCCTATCGGGGCAATGGAATATAGGCAGGGATGGCGTAGCCGAACGCCCCCCTGCTTTTTCTTTTCATAAAGGCTCAAAGAATTAACCTCGATATGCAAAATGGGTAGGGAGGCTCCACGATGCCCGTTCGTGGGGCAGTTGCCCGCCATTGTTTTGCATGTCGAGGTTGAAAACTCTCAGTTTTTCAATCGGCAAAAATATGCCTAAACCATGTCATGTGGCAAAGATACTGCCCAAGTTTCACGCGCGGTTGTTCCATTTAGTTCCTTTTAGAAGGGCGGGTGTTTTTTGAGTGATGGTCGCGAAATTACGCTGCACCTCGGCAACCTCAAATAGATTTGGTTTTGCTCTCGGTTTGCAGTAATGTTGCTCCCTGCGGTCGCGAAATTACGCGGCGTTTCGGCATAAAAAATGAAATACTTTGTCTTTCATTTTGTTCTGCTCTCAACTTGCAGTAATTTTGCACAGATGAACGACAATTCGATGAGCAACCATATCAACGAGGCTGTGTCGGGGGCTGTGGCGCCTTCGTTCGAGGGCGTGTCGCCGCAGTTCACGCATCGGCAACTTGTGGCCACACGCCGCAGCACCATGCTGTGGAAGGCAAAGCGATATGGGCGTTGGTTTATGCTCAAGGCGCTCAAACCCGACTGTGCCGCCGACGTGGCGCATCAGCAACTGCTCATCAAGGAGTTTAACACCCTCATGGCCATCCAGCACCCTGGCGTGGTGAATTGCTATGGCATGGAAACCGTGGACGGTGCCGGGATGTGCATCGTGATGGAATATGTCGAGGGCGAGTCGCTCAAGCAGTGGCTTGCCGCCGAGCACAGCCTTCAAGAGAGCGAGCGCATCGTGGGACAGTTGCTCGACGCCGTTGCTGCCATACACCAGGCGGGTATCGTGCACCGAGACCTGAAGCCCGAGAACGTGATGATTGCGCATCTTGGGGGACAGGTGAAAATCATCGATTTCGGTCTTGCCGATGCCGACGACTATGCGCTGTTCAAGCAGCCCGCCGGCACACAAGGTTATGCGAGCGAAGAGCAGAGCCAGGGCGGCGTGCCCGATGTGCGCAACGACATCTACAGCCTGGGAGTGATCATGGAGCAGATGCCGGGCATCGCGCGCCGTTATGGCGGTGTGGTGAAACGCTGCCAGTTAGACATCGACCACCGCTATGAAAGCGTTGAGCAATTGCGTGCGGCCATGCGAACTGCGGCCAAGCGGCGCAAGTTGTGGCGCATGGTGGCGGTGGCCATTCCCGTTGTTGCGGCCATGGCGATTGCCGTGATGGCGTTGCTGCCCAAACCTGCCGTTGCTCCGCCTGCGGTTGTGGTCGCCCCGTCGGCCCCCGACACGTCACAAACTGTCACCGCCGCGCCGCCCGCCGAGGCGATTCCGTCCACGCCCGCCGTGGCGATTCCGTCCACGCCCGCCGAGGCGATTCCGTCCACGCCCGCCGTGGCGCCTGTGAGCGATAGGGCACGCGCGGTTGAGCAAGCCAAGATTGCCGGCGAGCGGCTACTGCGCTCCAAGTTCCCGAGCCCACGGATGAGTCACTGGCTCGACACGCTCTCGTCGCGAGAATATGAGACACCCGAGGACTGGGAGATGTTTCAAGATGGTCATCGCATCGTGAACAAGTATCTTGACGACAACAAAGGGCGGTTCTCGAGCACGGAACTTACCGATATTTATAGTCACCTGGGCATCGTGAACGGCCAGATTATTCAGGAACTATATGACAAACACAACAAAAAGTTTGGCAATTAAAAATAACCAATGATGACTCAAGATTACATGCAACATATCGTGCGACTGCGCGCCGCCGTCGAAGCAGTGCTTCAGGCTCCGCTGCAGACGCCACGCGACTTTGACGGCGCTTGCGAGACGATTGCCAAGCAAACGCGTATCAGGCTGAGCCGCACCACGCTGATGCGCTTGTGGGGATATGTGCGAGAAGATGTGGTGCCACGCGAGAGCACGCTCGATGTGCTCGCCGTGTTTTGCGGCTATACAGGCTGGAACGATTTCATCTTGCGCACATCCAGTGTCGCGCCCTCACAGAGCGACCCCGTGATGGGAAAGGGGATTGACATCGCGCGCGACATCCCTCGTGGCGCGACAATCACCCTCACATGGCAGCCCGGCCGCACCATGACCATGCGCCATGACGGTGACGCCCGCTTCACTGTGCTTGGCAGTGAACGCACGAGGCTTGTGCCCGGCACCACCTTCAAGTGCCACATGATTATCGAGAATGAACCCATGTGGGTGAGCGAGGTGACCATCAACGACACCGCGGTGCCCGCCTATGTTTGCGGACGAGACACGGGCATACATGTCATAGAAGAATCTTAGTGTACTCCTCATAAAATACACGTTATGGCAGAAGTGAAAAAGACAGAATTGCTGCGCACCTCTCACAGTTGGGATGGTGCGCAACTTCCCGCCTTCCCGCAGGATGATGCGGAGATTATCGCTATCAGATATGAGTTCCCGCCGGGCAAGAAACTCGACTTGCACCATCACGACGTGATAAACTTCGGCTATCTGGTGCAGGGCGAACTCACCATCATCGACATCCACGGAAACGTGAAGGTCGTGCATGAGGGCGAGGCCATAGTTGAGATGGTGGGCACCATCCACCATGGTGAGAACAATGGCGCCGAGACCGCTGTCCTGTGCATGTTCTATGTCGCCCCCAAGGGGACACCACTGTCGGTCCTGCACCCCGAACTCCCGGCTGACTAATGCTCGCTTCTCATATTTCGATATTTCGTTGCGATTTTTGTGTCTCAACCATTTCAAGTTGAGGGATTTTTTCTACCTTTGCAAAAAAACCTAACGGCTATGCGACACAATCAATTACACTCCACTTTGCGCGCGGCTGCCACCTGCATTGTTGTGGCATTGTTCAGCTTCAGCGCTTTCTGCCAGAACTGGATTGACCTGTCAAAGACACCTGTTTTGTGCAACCAGACTCACCTGTTCAAACTCAAGAAAGTGCTGCCCGACGGGTATGTCTTTTACTATGACACCGACGACGCCGAAATTGTGTTCACTCGCGACAAAGACAACGTCAACCGCTACACCTCGGTGTTGCCGCAGACGCCCTACGTCATGTCGTGCGACTATGTGGTGAAGGAGTTGGGCGAGACGGTGACGGTGATTGCTTGTCTGGAGCAATATCAGGAGGAGAACCCCTACTATGTGCTTTTCGCCGCCAAAAGCCCCGAGGACCACAGCAAGCAATGGCGCGAGCGCCTCAAGAAAGGCAATCCATGTGATTGGATTTTCAGCGTGCCCATCGACGGCGATATCGTCTATGAGATGGACATCGACCAACTCAACAAGATGCGCTCACAACTCGAGCAAGCCGACCAAAGCAACGAGTTGGTGAAGTTCAACCTCAACCAACTCAACATGATTATCAACTCCTACGACGAGGAGGGCGACTGCGAAGCCAACTAACCGCCCCCCCCGAAAGCAAAAAGTCTTTTTAGACAAAGCATCACTCCAGCATCTTGCACCACAAGATGCTGGAGTGATGATTTTATTCGGCCGAAACCAACCCAAACTTGAGCATTCCTTGAATGTATTGTGAACCACTTTTTTCTTTAACTTCGATAGATTATTCTGCCATTGTTGCAATTTTTTTTGTAACTTTGTGGACAAGCGATAAGATCCAATTCATCACTAACAATAAGAATCAAACTGTATGATAAAGAGTGAAGAGCATCTTCTTTAAATGTTGTCCATACTCTCACATGATTATGGCAGGACTGACAAAGGAACAAGAAAAAGTAAAGCAAATACTCATCACCCACGTAATCAAAGGTGAGTGCGTGGTCTATACAGATTTAGTAAAAGAGGCGAAACTTGATTTGGACATGTCAAATCCATATCATCGCAATCTTTTAGGAGAAATATTAGGTGGGATTTCCGTTTGCGAACACTCAAACGGTCGCCCGCTGTTGTCGTCTGTGGTTGTGTTGAAGAAATCGCTAATGCCGAGTGCTGGTTTCTATAAACTTGCTGAGGAACTTGGTCATGGCAATTGGCGCAAACTAAAAGATGCCTTTTGGGGCATCGAGGAAATGAAACGCACCTTTGCCTTTTGGCAGAATGCAAATTAATAATGCTGTGTTACTCTTGTGAGTTCGGTCTTTAATAAACCGGCGAATTGCAAATGAAGGAAGTCGTTCAATCGAAGACATCAAAACAAAAATCAGCACTCTAGTCATTCAACTCTTGGAAATGTTCAAATTCCCAGGACTGTAAAAGTGTAACATGTATAATATAGAACAGGTATGGCACATAAACCAACACCGGCGCAAGAGAACATCTACAACTTCATTGAAAGCGGCAACGGCAACGGCATAATAGATGCCGTTGCTGGTGCAGGTAAAACCACAACCCTTATGGGCTGTGTGGAGCATGTTCCCGACATCAACGATGTGCTCTATTGCGCATTCAACGTAAGCATCCGCAAAGAACTTCAAAAACGGTTTCACAAGGCGAACAAGCCTGTGAAGGTATTTACCATTCACAGCCTCGGTTTCCAAATGCTTCGCGCAACGCGAGATTTCAAAGATGTGGATGATCTTAAATACAACAAAATCGTCAGAGACCCTAAATTCTTTGAAACTATTGTTCCGTTCATTGACGACATTCTCGACTTCCATCAGTACTACAGCGTGGCAGAATTAAAAGAGATGGAAGAGCGCAGTTATTCGCTTGACTGGATTGAGAAGAATGCGCTCAACGAGGGATTGAGATATATTCAGAAAATACTGTCGCGTTTGTTGAACATCAATCAGAAATACAGATGTACACTCTCACCCGATACTGTAAATGATATTGGCTATATCATTCGCCACTTCGGCATCTTCGACCTAGAAGAATACTCCTTGCCTACCTATAAGCAAGAAGTTGAATGTTATTTCAATGCCCACAAGAAACTGCTCCAAGAAGGCAACTCAGTCGCATTATCACATGGTGTCATCGACTACACAGATATGCTGTATCTTCCGCATCTGCTGAATCTGACGGCAAAAAAGAAATATGGTTTTGTGTTTGTTGATGAGTGTCAAGACTTATCTCGCGCACAGTTGTATGTTGTCAAGCAATATCTGCGTGACAACGGTAGACTGCTTGCCGTGGGTGACCCCTACCAAGCCATCTATGGCTTTGCAGGGGCTGACAGCAGTTCTTTCGAAAATGTCAAGGCTGCTTATCTTGGGACTGCCGGAAAGTGATCCCG
>CACWKM010000017.1 GCA_902761475.1 uncultured Bacteroidales bacterium | reverse complement strand
AACAAAGACGGTGTGCCAGCAGTAGTGAAGGCCATTGAGTACGATCCCAACCGTTCGGCTCGCATCGCCCTCCTTTACTATGTCGATGGCTATAAGGCTTACATCATTGCACCCAACGGACTTGAAGTTGGCGCTACAGTAGAGAGCGGTGAGAACGTGGCCCCAGAACTGGGCAACGCGCTTCCACTGAGTAAGATTCCTGTTGGTACTTTAATTCACAACATCGAGTTGCGCCCCGGCCAGGGTGCCGCTATGGCGCGCTCGGCGGGCACCTTCGCGCAACTCACTTCGCGCGAGGGCACCTATGCGATCATCAAATTACCTTCGGGCGAGACGCGCAAGGTGCTTGCAGCGTGCAAGGCTACCGTGGGCGTGGTGGGCAACAGCGACCACGCACTCGAGCAGAGCGGCAAGGCCGGTCGCAGCCGCTGGCTGGGACGTCGCCCCCACAACCGTGGCGTGGTGATGAACCCCGTTGACCACCCCATGGGCGGTGGCGAGGGTCGCCAGAGCGGTGGACATCCCCGTTCGCGCACAGGCTTGTATGCTAAGGGCTTGAAGACACGTGCACCGAAGAAGCAGTCTTCGAAGTACATCATCGAAAGAAGAAAGAAGTAATTTGATTGACCACACATTAGCACTATTTAAACTATGAGTCGTTCATTAAAGAAAGGCCCTTACATCAGCGTGAAACTTGAGAAGAAGGTCGACGCCATGAATGAGAGCGGAAAGAAGGCTGTGATCAAGACCTGGTCGCGCGCCTCGATGATCTCGCCTGACTTCGTGGGACACACCTTCGCAGTTCACAATGGCAACAAGTTTATCCCCGTCTACGTCACCGAGAACATGGTGGGTCACAAGTTGGGCGAGTTCGCCCCCACGCGCACCTTCCGTGGCCACAGCGGTAACAACAAGAAATAACGGGCCCGGGGACACACGTTCATTTTAATAGACAAAGAAGAATTAAAATACAATGGGTAAAAGAAAGCAAGAAGCAGCCAACAAGCGCAAGGAAGAATGGAAGGAGAAAACCTTCGCCAAACTGCGCAACATCCCGTCGAGCCCGCGCAAGATGCGCCTGGTAGCCGACATGGTGCGCGGTCAGGAGGTGTTCAAGGCCCTGGGCCTGCTCCACTTCTCCACCAAGCACGCTGCTGCCGATATCGAGAAGGTGCTCCGTTCGGCCATCGCCAACTGGGAGCAGAAGAATGGCCGCAAGGCCGAGAGCGGAGAGCTCTATGTGAAGACAATCTTTGTAGACGCCGCACCGATGCTCAAGCGCATGCGTCCCGCACCCCAGGGCCGCGGCTACCGCATCCGCAAGCGCTCTAACCACGTCACTGTTTTCGTGGACACTATAGTAACTGAATAAGACGCATCAATAAACACATGGGACAGAAAGTTAATCCTATCAGCAACCGTCTGGGCATTATCCGCGGTTGGGACTCCAACTGGTTTGGTGGAAAAAATTATGGAGATACGCTGCTCGAGGATAGCAAGATCCGCAAGTATCTCGACGTGCGTCTGAACAAGGCCAGCGTGTCGCGCATCGTGATTGAGCGCACGCTCAAGTTGGTGACCATCACCATCTGCACCGCTCGCCCAGGCATGATCATTGGCAAGGGTGGCGAAGAGGTGGACAAACTCAAGGAAGAGCTTAAGAAGATCACCGCCAAGGACGTGCAAATCAACATCTACGAGGTGAAGCGCCCCGAACTCGACGCTCAAATCGTTGCCAGCAACATCGCTCGCCAAATCGAGGGCAAGATCGCCTATCGCCGCGCCGTGAAGATGGCCGTGGCCTCGACCATGCGCATGGGCGCACAGGGCATCAAGGTGCTTGTGAGCGGCCGCCTCAACGGCGCCGAGATGGCACGCAACGAGATGTTCAAGGAGGGTCGCACGCCGCTGCACACGCTGCGCGCCGACATCGACTATGCACTTGTGCCGGCACTCACCAAGGTGGGCCTCATCGGAGTGAAGGTCTGGATTTGCCGCGGCGAGGTCTATGGCAAGCGCGACCTGGCTCCCAACTTCGCCAGCAACAACAGCAACCACGGCGGTGGCCGCGGTGGCGAGCGTCGCGGCGGACGCGGTGGCGCACGTCGCAACAGCAACCGTTAATCAAACACACACTCAACACACTACTTGATTCTTAACAACAATGTTACAACCTAAGAGATTAAGATATAGAAGGCCTTCGGATGGGCATCCCCGCAACATGGCCAAGCGCGGTAGCCAACTGTCGTTTGGTTCGTTCGGCATCAAGACGCTTGAGTCGAAGTGGATCACCGCCCGTCAGATCGAGGCCGCGCGTGTGGCCGTGACGCGCTACATGCAGCGTGAGGGCCAGATTTGGCTCCGCATATTCCCCGACAAGCCCTACACCCGCAAGCCTGCCGACGTGCGTATGGGTAAAGGTAAGGGCGACGTTGCCGGCTATGTGGCTCCCGTGCACCCGGGCCGCATCCTCATCGAGGTGGACGGCGTGAGTTTTGACATCGCCAAGGAGGCATTGCGCCTGGCCGCTCAAAAACTCCCGGTGAAGACTAAGTTTATTGTGCGTCGTGACTACGACCCCACTCAGAATGTGTAATTTTTTTAACTAGCGTAAATTAAGACACCTATGAAACGCGAAAACATTAAAGAGCTCACCGATAAGGAACTCCGCGACCGTCTTGACGCCGCCGAGAAGGCCTATGTGCAGCTGAAGATTCAGCACGCTATCACGCCGCTCGACAATCCTGCGAAGATTACACTCGACCGTCGTATGATTGCGCGCATGAAGACTGAACTGCGCGCTCGTGAACTGAACATTAAGTAATCACCCCCCACAAAGCGAAAGCAACACTGAAAAAATGAGAAATTTGAGAAAACAACGCATTGGGGTCGTTTCGAGCAACAAGGGTGACAAGACCATCACGGTCACTGTCAAGTGGAAGGAGCGCCACCCAATCTATGGTAAGTTCGTCAACAAGACGAAGAAGTACCATGCTCATGACGAGAACAACGAGTGCAACGTGGGCGACACGGTGCGCGTGATGGAGACTCGTCCTCTGAGCAAGACTAAGAGATGGAGACTGGTAGAAATTATCGAAAAAGCGAAGTAAGTAAAAATACGTTATGATTCAGACCGAAACAAGACTGACAGTGGCCGACAACAGCGGCGCAAAGGAAGTCCTTTGCATCCGCGTGCTCGGTGGCACGGGTCGCCGCTATGCCTCGCTGGGCGACGTGATCGTGGTGACCGTGAAGAACGCCATCCCGGCCAGCGACGTGAAGAAGGGCACCGTCTCGCGCGCCATGGTTGTGCGCACCAAGAAAGAAGTGCGCCGCGCCGACGGCACCTATATCCGTTTTGACGACAACGCGTGCGTGCTGCTCACCAACGCCGGCGAGTTGCGCGGCACCCGCATCTTCGGCCCCGTGGCCCGCGAACTGCGCGCCACCAACATGAAGATCGTGTCGCTCGCACCCGAGGTGCTCTAATGAGTTTTATCGATTTTAGAACGAATTTCAACAAGACACAAGCATTAAATAATGGCTAGTTTACACATTAAGAAGGGCGATACCGTCTATGTGCTCGCTGGTGACGACAAGGGTAAGACCGGTCGCGTGCTCAGCATCATGGCTAAGGACGGTCGCGCTATCGTGGAGGGCATCAACCTGGTGTCGAAGAGCACCAAGCCCAATGCCCAGAATCCACAGGGCGGCATCATCAAGAAGGAGGCTCCCATCAACATGAGCAACCTCGCAGTGCTCGACCCCAAGAGCGGCAAGCCCACCCGCGTGGGACACCGCAAGGACGAGAAGGGAAAGACTGTACGTTATTCTAAAAAATCAGGAGAGGAGATTAAGTAATGACAACGCTGAAGAAACAATACGACGAGAAGATTGCTCCCGCATTGATGAAGCAATTCAACTACAGTTCGCCCATGCAGATTCCGCGCCTGGTGAAGATTGTTCTCAACGAGGGTCTCGGCGACGCCACCCAGGACAAGAAGATCATCGACACGGCTATTGCCGAACTCACCACCATCACCGGCCAGAAGGCTGTGCAGACACTCTCGAAGAAGGACATCTCCAACTTCAAGGTGCGCAAGAAAATGCCCATCGGCGCCCGCGTGACCCTGCGTCGTGACCGCATGTATGAGTTCATGGAGCGCTTCATCCGCATCGCGCTGCCCCGTATCCGCGACTTCAAGGGTATCAATGGCAAACTCGACGGACGTGGCAACTACACCGTGGGTGTGACCGAGCAGATTATCTTCCCGGAGATCAACATCGACACCGTGAGCAAGATGACCGGCATGAACATCACTTTCGTGACCACCGCCCGCACCGACGAGGAGGGCTATGCACTGCTCAAGGAGTTTGGACTGCCGTTCAACAACAAGTAATCCACATCGTTTACTAATCAAGCATCACAAGAGACTATGGCAAAAGAATCGATGAAGGCCCGTGAGGCCAAGCGCCGCAAACTCGTGGCCAAGTATGCTGCCAAGCGTGCCGCCCTGAAGAAGGCCGGCGACTACGAGGCTCTGCAGGCTCTGCCCCACAACGCCTCGCCGGTGCGTCTGCACAACCGTTGCAAGATTTCCGGTCGTCCCAAGGGATACATGCGCCAGTTTGGCATCTCCCGTATCGACTTCCGCGAGATGGCTTCCAACGGACTCATTCCGGGTGTGCGCAAGGCAAGCTGGTAATGAACGACGAGGCCGCTCAAGCGGCCGCACTCGCGAAACAACACAAACAAAATCACTATTTTTTAAATATTGTTTGGACGGCGCAGTCCGTTCCGAATCAATTTAAACAGTTTTAAAATAAAATGACTGATCCTATTGCAGATTATTTGACAAGATTGAGGAATGCGATCAAGGCACAGCACCGTGTCGTTGAAATCCCTTCTTCGAAATTGAAAAAGGAGATCACCAAGATCCTCTTCGAGCAGGGTTACATCCTGAACTACAAGTTCGTTGAGGATGGTACTCCCGCCGGCGCAATCAAGATTGCGCTCAAGTATGACAACGTGGACAAAGTGAGCGCCATCCAGTGCCTCACCCGCGTGTCGCGTCCCGGCTTGCGCCAGTACCGTGGCTACAAGGACATGCCGCGCGTGCTCAACGGCCTGGGCATCGCTATCGTTTCCACCTCTAAGGGCATCATGACCAACAAGCAGGCCAAGGCCGAGAAGATTGGTGGCGAAGTTTTGTGTTACGTTTACTAATTCATGGAGGGAACAAGATTATGTCAAGAATAGGTAAATTGCCAATCGTGTTACCCGCAGGCGTAACGATTGAAGTGAAGGACAATGTGGTCACGGTGAAGGGCCCCAAGGGCGAACTCAAGCAGAGCATCAATCCCGCCATCACTGTCGCTGTCGAGGACGGCGAGGTGAAGGTGACGCGCCCCAACGACGAGCGCGAGTCGCGCGCTCAGCACGGCCTGTATCGTGCCTTGATACACAACATGGTGGTCGGTGTGAGCACCGGCTTCAAGAAGGAACTTGAGATCGTGGGTGTGGGTTACCGCGCCACCAGCAGTGGCCAGGTGCTCGAACTCGCTCTGGGCTACTCCCACGCTATCTACCTGAAGATGCCGCCCGAGGTCAAGGTCGAGGCCAAGACCGAGCGCAACAAGAACCCGCTCATCACGCTCGAGTCGTGCGACAAGCAACTCCTGGGGCAAATCTGCGCCAAGATTCGCTCGTTCCGCAAGCCTGAGCCTTACAAGGGTCAGGGTGTGAAGTTCGTCGGCGAGATTATCCGCCGCAAGTCTGGTAAAACGGCAGCCGCCAAATAATAGCAAATCATCATGATATCCAAACAAGAAAGACGAAATAAGATTAAGGCTCGCATCCGTGGCCGCATCAGTGGCACAGCCGAGCGTCCCCGCCTGTGCGTGTTCCGCAGCAACAAGCAAATCTATGCTCAAGTCATCGACGACCTTGCTGGCAACACGATCGTGTCGGCTTCTTCCAAGGGGCTTACCGAGGGCACCAAGAGTGAAATAGCTGCCAAAGTGGGCGAGGCTGTTGCCAAGAAGGCCATCGAGGCCGGCATCAACACCGTGGTGTTTGACCGCAACGGTTTCCTCTTCCACGGACGTGTAAAATCATTGGCCGACGGCGCGCGTCGTGGCGGACTTAAATTCTAATTAACAGTCATGATTAAGAAAAATAAAGTAAGAATATCGGCCGACACCGAGCTTAAGGACCGCTTGGTGGCCATCAATCGCACCACCAAGGTGACCAAGGGTGGTCGCACATTCACTTTTGCTGCTATCGTCGTCGTGGGTGACGGCAATGGCGTGATCGGTTACGGTCTGGGTAAGGCCAACGAGGTTACCGCGGCAATCGCCAAGGGCACCGAGGCCGCCAAGAAGAATCTTATCAAGGTGCCCGTGCACAAGGGCACAATTCCTCACGAGGTGGTCACCAAGTTCGGTGGCTCGCGCATCATCATGAAGCCGGCTACCCCGGGTACCGGTGTGAAGGCTGGTGGTGCTATGCGTGCCGTGTTTGAGAGCATCGGCGTGACCGACGTGATTTGCAAGTCCAAGGGCTCCAGCAACCCCCACAACCTCGTCAAGGCCACCATCAAGGGCCTCGAGGCTATGCGCAGCCCGCTGGCAGTGGCTCACTACCGCGGCGTGACCCTGGACAAGGTGTTTAACGGTTAATCAAAGCACACAAGGTTATGGCTAAGATACAAATCAAGCAAGTCAAGAGCCGCATCAATCGTCCGGCTCGTCAAAAGAAGACCCTCGATGCACTGGGACTGCGCAAACTCAACCACAGCGTGGTGATGGAGGACACTCCCTCGGTGCGCGGTATGGTTAACACAGTGCGCCACCTTGTGGTGGTGACCGAGGTCGCCGAGTGACACACAACACACTCAATTCACACAACACACGTTTTCTAAATTAAGTAAAACAGTTAATCATGGAATTACATAATTTACAACCTGCAGTAGGTTCCAACAAGAAGAAACGTCGCATTGGCCGTGGTCCGGGTTCGGGCAAGGGCGGAACGTCGACGCGTGGCCACAAGGGTGCCAAGTCGCGCTCGGGCTACAAGCAGAAAGTGGGATTTGAGGGCGGTCAGATGCCGCTCCAGCGCCGCGTGCCCAAGGGCGGATTCAAGAACTTCAACCGCGTGGAGTACAAGGCCATCAACGTTGAGGTGATTGCCGCACTGGCCGAGAAACTCAATCTCGACAAGGTCTCCGTGGCCGATCTGCTTAACGCAGGCTTCGTGCGCAAGAACCAACTGGTGAAGATCCTGGGCAACGGCTCGCTCAGCCGCAAACTCACCGTGGAGGCTCACGCTTTCTCGGCCAAGGCACAGGAACTCATCACCGCAGCAGGTGGCGAAATCGTTAAACTTTAAGCTATCACGGCACAATGAAGTTAATCGAAACCATAAAGAATATTTGGAAAATTGAGGATCTGCGCAAGCGCCTCACTGTCACCTTCTTGCTGGTGCTCGTGTACCGCTTTGGGTGTTATGTGGTGCTGCCTGGCATCAGTCCCTCGGAACTGGAGGCCATGCGCAACTTCACTAACAGCGGCCTGATGCAGTTGCTCGACATGTTCTCGGGCGGTGCATTCTCGCAAGCCTCAATTTTCGCGTTGGGTATCATGCCCTACATCACCGCCTCGATCGTCATCCAACTGCTCGGTATGGTGCTCCCGCAGTTCCAGAAGATGCAGCGCGAGGGCGAGAGCGGTCGCATGAAACTCAACCAGTACACCCGCTATCTCACCGTGCTCATCCTCCTGGTGCAGGCTCCGGCCTACCTGGTGAACTTGCAGTATCAGGTGAACGCAGCGGGCGGGCACGCCAGCATCAGTTGGCCCATGATGGTGTTCTTGTCGATTGTGCTCACCGCTGGCGCCATGTTCATCATGTGGCTGGGTGAGAAGATCACCGACAAGGGCATTGGCAATGGTATCTCGATGATCATTCTCGTGGGCATCATCGCCCGCTTCCCGGGCGCCATCGCACAAGAGTTCTTCAGCCGTCTGAACACCGCACAGGGTGGTTTGGTGATGTTCCTGGTGGAAATCATCATCCTGTTTGCTGTCACCGCCGGCGCTGTGATGCTTGTGCAGGGCACTCGCAAGGTTCCCGTGCAATATGCCAAGCGCATCGTGGGCAACCGCCAGTATGGCGGCGCACGCCAGTACATCCCCTTGAAGGTGAATGCTGCTAACGTGATGCCCATCATCTTTGCTCAGGCGCTCATGTTCATCCCCATCACGCTGGCCGGATTTGGCGCTCGCGCTAACGACGCTGGCTTCCTGGGCTCGATCTCCCGCACCTTTGGCGACATGAACGGATTCTGGTACAACGTGGTCTACTTCCTCATGATTGTCGCGTTCACCTACTTCTACACCGCCATCACGGTGCGTCCCACCCAGATGGCCGAGGACATGAAGAAGAACAGCGGCTTCATCCCTGGCATCAAGCCGGGCAAGAAGACTGCCGAGTATCTCGACTCCATCATGTCACGCATCACTCTGCCTGGCTCCATCTTCCTGGGCATCGTGGCTATCCTGCCCGCATTTGCCCGCTACTTCGGTGTGAACCAGCAGTTCGCCCAGTTCTTTGGTGGCACATCGTTGCTCATCACCGTGGGTGTGGTGCTCGACACGCTGCAGCAGATTGAGACGCACCTCATGATGCACCATTACGATGGTCTCATGAAGAGCGGTAAGATCAAGGGCCGCACTCGTTGAACATTGTAGAGTAGAGATTGAGACGATGATTTATCTCAAGACCGACGAGGAGATTGAGTTGCTGCGCGAGGCAAATCTCGTGGTGGCTCGCACGCTTGGCGAGATGGCCAAGTGGGTGGCCCCCGGGATTACCACGCGTCGGCTCGACCAGTTGGCCGAGGAGTATATCCGCTCCCAAGGCTGCAAGCCTGGCTTCAAGGGCTTGTATGGCTATCCGGCCACGCTGTGCATCTCGGTCAACGAGGTGGTGGTGCACGGCATCCCGTCGAGTTATGTGCTCGAGGAGGGCGACATCGTGTCGATAGACTGCGGTGCCGTGACTCCGGCGGGATTTAATGGCGACAGCACCTACACTTTTCCCGTGGGCGAGGTGGCTCCCGAGGTGATGCAACTCTTGCGCACCACCAAGGAGTCGCTCCTCGTGGGAATCGAGCAGGCCGTGCCCGGCAAGCGCATTGGCGACATAGGCAACGCTATCCAGACCTACTGCGAGCAGCGTGGCTACAGCGTGGTGCGCGAGATGACCGGACATGGGGTGGGGCGCAAACTCCACGAGGATCCCGAGGTGCCCAACTATGGCCGCCGCGGTACCGGGCCGCTCATCAAGAACGGCATGACCATCGCCATCGAGCCCATGATTAACATGGGGAGCAAGAACATCGTGCAAGAGCGCGACGGGTGGACCTGCCGCACACGCGACCGCAAGCCCAGCGCGCACTATGAGCACTCCATCGCCATCCATCACGGACGTCCCGACGTGCTGTCCTCATTCGAATATGTGGAACAAGTGCTCGGCGAACGCTTCATTTGACGCCCGAGGGACACATCATCGCACGCAATTTCGCATCACATCAATCATTTTACACTCACATCAACGAGCCTATGGCAAAGCAGACAGCAATAGAACTTGACGGAACCATCGTGGAGGCATTGTCCAACGCCATGTTTCGCGTGGAACTTGAGAACGGTCATCAAATCACCGCCCACATCTCGGGCAAGATGCGCATGCACTACATCAA
This sequence comes from uncultured Bacteroidales bacterium, assembly GCA_902761475.1. Taxonomy (GTDB): domain Bacteria; phylum Bacteroidota; class Bacteroidia; order Bacteroidales; family Muribaculaceae; genus Sodaliphilus. The sequence goes on along the minus strand of CACWKM010000017.1, from coordinate 6,953 downwards.
GATACTTCCTGGCGACAAGGTGAAGGTTGAAATGTCGCCCTACGACCTGAGCAAGGGTCGCATCTCGTTCCGCTACAAGTGACGATGCGCCACGACACTCACACACTCACACACGATTTCATTTACTCACACAATTTCACACACATCAAGATATGAAAGTAAGAGCCTCATTGAAGAAGCGCACAGCCGACTGCAAGATCGTTCGTCGCAAGGGGCGCCTGTATCTCATTAACAAGAAGAACCCCAAGTTCAAACTTCGTCAGGGCTAATTCTTGTTGCAAGCGAGCATGGGAAAACGCTTTTTTGCGGCCCTCATGCGCGTAGTTTCAACAATTTATAGTAATTTTGCAAAAATTATAAAAAACATATCAAGAACAAAGTATGGCAGTACGTATTGTCGGAGTTGATCTCCCCCAAAACAAGCGCGGCGTCATCGCCCTCACCTACATCTTCGGCATAGGGCGCAGCTCGGCCGCAAAGATTCTCGCAAAGGCTGGTGTCAGCGAGGATACCAAGGTGAAGGATTGGACCGATGCCGAGGCAGCCAAGGTGCGCGAGGTAATCGGCGAGGACTACAAGGTCGAGGGTGACCTGCGTAGCGAAGTGCAGATGAACATCAAGCGCCTCATGGACATCGGTTGCTACCGTGGCATCCGCCATCGTAACGGTCTCCCCGTGCGCGGTCAGAGCACGAAGAACAACGCCCGCACACGCAAGGGACGCAAGAAAACAGTCGCTAACAAGAAGAAAGCTACTAAATAAAGATTAAAGTATGGCAAAAAAGACAGTCGCAGCAAAGAAGAGAGTGGTCAAGGTTGACGCTATGGGTCAACTCCACGTGCATTCTTCTTTCAACAACATCATTGTGTGCCTCACTAACGCTGAGGGACAAGTTATCTCCTGGTCGTCGGCCGGCAAGATGGGTTTCCGTGGTTCGAAGAAGAACACGCCCTATGCTGCCCAGATGGCCGCACAGGATTGCGCCAAGGTCGCCTATGACCTGGGTCTGCGCAAGGTGAAAGCCTTCGTCAAGGGTCCCGGCAACGGTCGTGAGAGCGCCATCCGCACCATCCACGGAGCAGGCATCGCCGTGACCGAGATCATCGACGTGACGCCGCTGCCCCACAACGGATGCCGTCCCCCCAAGCGCCGTCGCGTGTAATCACGCCTGGTAATTGGGCACCGGTCCATGGCGCACAAGCGCGCAGGCCGGCCTGAGAGAGTGCCATGAGCCACCACGGTGGGCAGGCACTCACACAACAACATTTCTAAAAGATTTATTTTTATTACAATCACACAATTTGCCAGAGGTCGAGCCACAGTGAATTTATTCATTAAGGATTGCACATTCACACTACCTCTCTGTAATCGCGGCTGCACTGTGCCGGCTCACTGCACAACACTTTAATTTTTTTAACAACAATGGCAAGATACACAGGTCCTAAGACTAAAATTGCTCGCAAACTGGGAGAGCCCATCTTCGGCGAGGACAAGGTGCTGTCGAAGAAGAATTATCCCCCGGGTCAGCATGGCCAGAACCGCCGTCGCAAGATGTCGGAGTATGCCACGCAACTTCGTGAGAAGCAGAAAGCCAAATACACCTATGGTGTGCTTGAGCGTCAGTTCCGCAACCTCTTCAACAAGGCTGCCCGCATGAAGGGCGTCACTGGTGAGGTGCTGCTGCAACTGCTCGAGTCGCGCCTCGACAACGTGGTTTATCGCCTGGGCATCGCTCCCACGCGTGCCGCAGCGCGTCAGATTGTGCTCCACCGCCACATCACCGTCGATGGCAAGGTGGTCAACATCCCTTCCTACTCGGTGGAACCTGGTCAGGTGGTCGCCGTGCGCGAGCGCAGCAAGTCGCTCGAGGTGATTCAAGATGCACTCGCTGGCTTCAACCACAGCAAGTATCCCTGGATTGAGTGGGACGACGCTGTGAAGGGCGGCAAGTTGCTCCACCTGCCTCAGCGCGATGATATCCCCGAGAACATCAAGGAGCAACTAATCGTTGAGTTGTATTCTAAACAGTAAAAATCTATCTTCACATGGCTATTTTAGCGTTTCAAAAACCCGACAAGGTTTTAATGTTGGAGGCCGACAACAATTTCGGCAAGTTCGAGTTCCGTCCCCTGGAGCCCGGCTATGGCGTGACCATTGGCAACGCCCTGCGCCGCATCTTGCTCTCGGGCCTCGAGGGCTATGCGATTTGCAACATCCGCATCGACGGAGTGCAGCATGAGTTCGCCACCATTCCTGGAGTCAAGGAAGATGTGACAAACATCATCCTCAACCTCAAGAAAGTGCGCCTCAAACGCATTGTCGACGACACCGACTCGGAAAAAGCTGTTGTGAAGGTATCTGGACAAGACGTGTTCAAGGCAGGCGACATCGGCAAGGTGCTCAACGGATTCGAGGTGCTCAACCCCGAACTCGTCATCTGCCATGTCGACCCCTCGACGGGTTTCCAGATTGAGATTTCCATCAACAAGGGCCGTGGTTACGTGCCTGCCGATGAGAACCACAATCCCAACGACCCCATCGACGTGATTGCCATCGACTCGATCTACACGCCCATCATCAACGTGAAGCCCACCGTGGAGAACTTCCGCGTGGAGCAGAAGACCGACTACGAGAAATTGGTGATCGAAATCACTACCGACGGCTCTATCCACCCCAAGGAGGCGCTTAAGGAGGCCGCAAAGATTCTCATCCAGCATTTCATGCTCTTCAGCGATGAGAAGATTGCGCTCGACGCTACCGAGACCGCCGACAATGAGGAATTTGACGAGGAAGTGCTCCACATGCGCCAGTTGCTCAAGACGCGCCTCGTGGACATGGACCTCTCGGTGCGCGCACTCAACTGCCTCAAGAGCGCCGAGGTGGAAACGCTCGCCGAACTCGTCGTCTACAACAAGACCGACCTGCTCAAGTTCCGCAACTTCGGCAAGAAGTCGCTCAGCGAACTCGAGGAACTTCTCTCTAACCTGGGACTCTCCTTCGGGATGGACATCACTAAGTATAAACTTGATAAAGACAATTAATCGCGATGAGACACAATAAGAAATTCAATCACCTGAGCCGCAAGTCTGCACACCGTAACGCCATGCTGAGCAACATGACCGTTTCGCTCATCATGCACAAGCGCATCGTCACCACGCTGGCCAAGGCTAAGGCACTGCGCATCTATGCCGAGCCCATCATCAACCGCGCCAAGGAGGACACCACGGCATCGCGCCGCATCGTGTTCAGTTACCTTCAGGACAAGCACGCCGTTACTGAGTTGTTCCAGAACATCTCGGTGAAGATTGCTAACCGTCCCGGTGGCTACACGCGCATCCTCAAGTTGGGCAACCGTCTGGGCGACGCCGCCAAGACTTGCTTCATCGAACTGGTGGATTACAACGAGTTGATTCCCGCTGCTGCATCGGCCAAGCCTGCTGCAAAGCGCACGCGCCGCGGTCGTGGCAAGGGCACCAAGGCTGCCGAGGCACCCGCTGCTGAGGCTCCTGCCGCCGAAGCACCCGCTGCCGAGGCTCCCGTAGCCGAGTAAGACTACAACGGCTCCCGCTTATACAGCGACACAGTTACAAGGGTCGTGTCACCATATGGTGGCGCGACCCTTGGCTTATGCGCGGCAGCGCTAAGTGGAGCATGATTTCATGCGGTTTGCGATTTCGTGATGCCATGTGCGTGTGATAGTTGCCTTAAAATTGGTGTTATGTCAAGAAAAATGACTAACTTTGCACTGCTATATCTCATAGTGGAAAGAGGTAGTGATTAGCGATAGCGTTTAACATACTAACAAACATACTAACACACATGATTTATCCTATTCTCTCGCCCGAGGAGGCTGCCGATTTCGTACAGAATGGCTATTCGATTGGCGTGTCGGGTTTTACAATTCCTGGTAACCCCAAGGTGGTTCCTGCTGCAATTGCCGCCAAGGCTCGTCGTGAGCATGAGGCTGGCCGCGAGTTCAAAATCAATTTGTTCAGTGGCGCATCGACCAATGAGCCCACCGATGGTGAGTTGTCGCGTGCTCAAGCGCTGAACTTCCGCACTCCCTATCAGTCGCTGCCCGAGGTGCGCAAGCACATCAATGCTGGCGAGGTGCACTACAACGACCGTCACCTGAGCGAGTTGGCACAGGAGTTCCGTTATGGCTTCTATGGCAAGATGGACATTGCCATCATCGAGGTGCAGTCGATTACCGACGATGGCGAAATCGTGCTGGGTACCGCTGTGGGCAACAGCCCCACGTGGCTTGCCAAGGCCGAAAAGGTGATTATCGAACTCAACGAGCAGATTCCGGAGACCATTCGTGGCCTTCACGACATCTATCTGCCGCTCGACCCGCCTTATCGTCGCGAGATTCCCATCTACACGGCTCATGACCGTGCAGGCACGGTGACGGCTCATGTCGACCCCAAGAAGGTGTTGTGTGTGGTCAAGACCTCGCGCCCGCTGGGCAAGGAGGAGGCTTTCACGCCCGTCGACGATGTGACGCGCCGCATCGGGCAGAACGTGTGCCAGTTCCTCATCGACGAGATGAAGGCCGGCCGCATGCCCAAGACCTTCCTCCCCATCCAGAGTGGTGTGGGCAATATTGCCAACGCAGTGCTCGACGCACTGGAGGCAAGCACCGAGATTCCCGCCTTTGAGATGTATACCGAGGTGGTGCAAGACAGCGTGCTGGGTCTGCTCAAGAGCGGCCGCTGCAAGTTTGCCAGCACTTGCTCGATGACGTTCTCGCACGAGGCAATGATGGACTTCTTCGACAACATCGACCAACTCCACGACAAGTTGCTTATGCGTCCGAGCGAGATTTCTAACAATCCCGAGATTATCCGTCGCATCGGTGTGGTGTCGATGAACACCGCCATCGAGGTTGACCTGTATGGCAACATCAACTCGTCGCACGTGGGCGGCACGCGCCTGATGAACGGCATCGGCGGCAGTGGCGACTTCACCCGCAACGCTTACACGTCGATTTTCCTGTGCCCGAGTATCAAGAAGGACGACTGCATCAGCACCGTGGTGCCCATGGCAAGCCATGTGGACCACACCGACCACTCTGTGGACGTGATTATCACCGACCAGGGCGTGGCCGACCTGCGTGGCATCGACCCCATCCAGGGCGCTTACGAGATTATCGAGAAGGCCGCTCATCCGGTCTATCGTCCGTTGTTGCGCGAGTACCTCAAGTTGTCCAACTCGGGTCATGTGCGCATCCATCCCGACTTGGCACTGTCGTTCCACAGCACGCTCGCTCGCAAGGGCGACATGCGCCTGACCGACTACGCAGAGTTCTTCAAGGGCTAAAACGCGCACGTCGCTGCGCGCACACGAAACAAATCCTCGGCATCCCGTCATGGGAGCGCCGAGGATTTCTCTTATTCTCAGTGATTGAGTAGGAGAGACATAAAGAGCGGCGGGCACTCGTGTGATGTGAGTGCCCGCCGCAATGTGCGATGCGTTCAGCAATGTTCTTTACTCAAGAATGGTGAGTTTCCTTTCTTTTGGTGATGTTGCGTCGCTGTAAGCGGTAAGGCAAATCGCATTGATGTTTGTAGAAAGTGTCTCGCCCTCTTTCAACTCAAGGTCGGGAGCCTCAAATTCTCCTGGATCGAGGATAATCGTTTTCCAGTGACGATAGAAGGCGCCATTTTTCTTCACATCGTAGCAGAACGGAATTCTCAGACGCCTGTCGGTGCGGTTGATAATCCAGAGGCGGTCGTGTTTGTCCAAGCCGATGGACAATTCACCAATCTTTTTGCCGGTATTGTCGTACCAGCAAGTAACGGTGTAGCCCCGCATATAGTGAGTAAGGCCATCCCTGAACACGCCAATCTTGATGGCGTTGCTGTTTACGCGATTAGTGTGATTTGACAATCTATCGGCGTTGACATTAAAGGCCGACAATGTTAAGCATGCCAGTAAAATAAATAATACCTTTTTCATAATCTCAGATTTTAAAGTCTTGAATTGGTTAATATATAAAGCGGTTATGATTATTTGTTGCGAAGATAATGAAAATATCTTTATATCACAAATAAATGGAAAATATTTGTGCTTTCGTTGGCTTCTTTCCATCAATTCCTGTTTTTTTCTGTCACATTTTCGCTTTTATTTCGTATTTTCGCAGAATAATGATGAAACAGAACTTTGTGATGCGAAAAGAAAGAATCATAGCGCTTGCGTTGCTGCTGTGCCCCTGCGTTGTCGCTCTTGCCGGTCATGTGGTGGTGCGCGATACGCTTCGCGGCTCGGTGTGCTACCCTGGTACCGAGCGCATGGTGGAGGTGATGGTCCCCGATGAGTACGACGGCACGTCGCCGGCGTGTCTCTATGTGGGTCTTGACGGCAATTTGTGCCGTGCCATGGAGGTCATCGACAGCCTCATCGTCACTGGCGATATGCCCGTGACGATAGGTGTGATGGTGCAGCCAGGTGTCATTAAGGATGCCACGGGGCGCGTGTTACGCTATAATCGCAGCAACGAGTTTGACATGCCCGATGGCCGTTTTGCGCAGTTTCTGGAGGCGGAATTGTTGCCGTGGGTGGAGCGTATGAGCACTCCCGACGGTCGCCGCATCATGCTGTCGCGTAGGCCCGCCGACCGCATGATTGCCGGGTTGAGCAGCGGCGGCATCGCGGCATTTGTCGCCGCATGGCATCGTCCCGACCTGTTCTCGCGCGTCTACACTGGTGTAGGTACCTTCGTGGCCATGCGCGGCGGCAACGACCTGCAGGCCATCGTGCGCAAGCACGAACCGCAACCGCTGCGCATCTATCTGCAAGATGGCTCGCAAGACGCCTGGAACGCGTTGTTCGGCCATTGGTATGAAGGCAACCGCATGCTCGCCACCGCGCTGGAGTTTGCCGGCTACGAATTGTCGTGCGACTGGAGCGATGGCGGCCACAACGTGCGGCGTTCCACGGTCGTCTATCCC
>CACWKM010000016.1 GCA_902761475.1 uncultured Bacteroidales bacterium | reverse complement strand
AGAGCATCATCATTGCCGCACTCAATGCGATGACAAGACGTTTCATAATCCTTTCCAATTGATGAATGTTACTACACTTTCTGCAAAATTAGTGCAAGTTGAGCGCAGAACAAAATGAAAGACGAAGTTTTTCATTTTTTATGCCGAAACGCCGCCTAATTTCGCCGCGCAAGCGGCAACATGAGTGCAAGTTGAACTATCTGAGTGAACCTGAATGCGTGATTTTTAAGAACAAAAATACGCTTTTGCCTATTCCGAGACAGATAGTTACAAAATTTTTTGACTACTTTTGCAATTAAAAGAGTGGCATTATGACAAAAGACGAATTACTGCAAAGGCTGCAAGATCTAGAATGGGAAGACTTTGAGTGCAAGCAGGCAAAGTCTGAACTGCCCAAAAGCGTTTGGGAAACCGTCAGCGCGTTCAGCAACACATCTGGTGGCTGGATCATATTGGGGGTGCGTGAGGAGAGAGTCGGGAAATCCAAGACATTCGTTATCGAAGGCGTAGAAAATGCCGAGAAATTGGAACAAGACTTCATAGGAACTCTACGCTCCAAATCTAAGTTTAATGTAGCCATCTCAGTTCACAGCCAAAAATACGACTTTGACGGCAAGACTGTTCTTGCGTTCTTCATACCGTCATCGACCGTAAAGCCGGTTTATTACAATAACAATCTTGGCAACACATTCATTCGTAGCGGAAGCGGCGACCAACATGCTAACGATGCCGAAATTGCAGCCATCCAGCGCGATCAAGCATTTGGCAGTAGGTCAGAGTTGGAAATCAATGGTACCGATTTTGAGGACATCAACCTTGAGTCGTTGCACACATTCCGTCGGCGCATACAGCAGTATAACGAAGGGTTGCCTTATAACGAACTTGACGATGAAGACTTTTGCCGAAAGACCGGTGTCACTCTTCACGGCAAGATGACCTATGGAGGTTTGCTCATGCTCGGCAAGCGTGATTCGATACGTGAACATATTGGAAATTTCTGGATTGATTTCATCGAGATTCCAGGTGATTCATCGGCCAATGCTGATGAACGCTATACCTACCGCATGGCAGAACAAGAGAATATTTGGGAGTCGTATAAGGTTATCATTCAAAGGTTGCGTTTATATGTTAATAATCCATTCGTGGCAAGGGAAGACGGTTTTGCCGATGAGGACAATTCACAATTATATTGCTTGCGCGAGGGACTGGTAAACCTATGCGCTCACACCGATTATTTCAGCCCGATGCATCCTACTATCCGCGTGTTCGACAACCGAATAGAGTTCCAAAATCCTGGCACTTTTATTATCAGTATAGATATGGTGAAAGCGCGCAATGTGTCATTGCCTCGAAACCCGACGATTATCAATCTGTTCCGATACGCAAGGTTGTCTGAAAATGCTGGTTACGGTATTGACAAAATCGCCAAATGGAAAGAACTGACTGGTAGCGAAGTAACTTTCGAAACGACCTTGCTGTATTCAACGGTAACTTACTTTTTGCCATCAAAAGGTGGTCAGAAAGGTGGTCAGAAAGGTGGTCAGAAAGGTGGTCAGAAAACGGCAGACCGATTGCTGACAATCCTTTCGTCCGAACCAAATTTATCGAGGAAAGAACTGTCGCAAGTTCTTGGTATTTCGCCATCAGCCATTCAGAAACACATTCAGCGGCTCAAGGAGCAAGGCCTACTCGTGAGAGTTGGTGGTGCTCGTGGTGGATATTGGAAAGTGACCACCAGCAAGTAATCCACCATGCTTTCACAAAAAAGACCTCCCAATTAGTCATGCTGAAGAATTGTTGGGGCGCTGGCCTAAATTAGGCAATTATCATGCGTTTTACACAAAAAAACACTAAATTTGCAGCCTATTATAATCACAAGCAATCACACGATGACTCCAATCACAGTAAAAATAGTGAATCGCGGCCCTCACCCGCTGCCCTCCTACAGCACAGCGTTGAGCGCCGGCATGGACGTGCGCGCATGGCTCGACGCCCCCCTCACGCTGCAACCGCTTGAGCGCGCCCTCATTCACACGGGGCTCTACATGGCTCTGCCCGAGGGGTTTGAGTGCCAAGTGAGACCGCGCAGCGGATTGGCGCTCAAGCGCGGACTCACCATCCTCAACACGCCAGGAACCATCGACGCCGACTACCGCGGCGAGGTGGGCATCATCGTGGCCAACCTGAGCAACGAGCCGCAAACCATCGACGACGGTGAGCGCATCGCACAACTCGTGGTGGCACGACATGAAACCGTGACGTGGCAAGCCGTCGATGACCTCGACGAGACGCAACGCGGAGCGGGCGGATTTGGACACACGGGCACACATTGATTTTTCACTTGCATGATGAAACGACACACCACATCTACCCTACTCGTGGCGCTGGCATTGCTGCTGGTCGCCCCGGTCATCACGGCACGCAGTAAGAAGGGCAACATCGCCAACGCACTGGCCGACAAGCGTAAAGCGGAATACATCCTGCTCAACGCCCAACGCGCCAAGAACGACGACAACGGCGAGGCCTACTTCGACCTGCTCAACTATGCCTATAATGTGGACACCACCAATACCACCGCGGCATTCTATCTGGGTTTCAACCTGATAACGATGGAGGGCGCCACCTTTCAAGACGCCATGCGCGCATTGCCGTTAATCAAGAAGCACTATCTAGAGTCGCCCGGCGACCGTCATGAGACCACGCTCTACGGCGACCTGTGCTCCATGCTGGGCCGCAACGACGAGGCCATTGAGGCCCTTGAGAAACTCGACAACATCATCCCCAACGACGAGAACATCCAGAACCGCCTTGCCGAAGCCTACAAACGCGTGGGCGACTATCGCAAGGCCATCCTCACCTACGACACCATCGAGGCGCTGCACGACAAGTCGCTGTCGACTACCACCAACAAATCGGCGTGCTACTTTGCCTTGGGCGACACCACGGGGGCCATCAGCGTGATGCACAGCCTGCTCGACGAGGCTCCCAACAACGTGCTCTACAACATTTCCATGGCGGGCGTAATGTCCCTTGCACAAATGAACGACAGCGCCATCTATTACCTGGACCGCGCCGTGGCCAGCGAGCCCGACAATGGCCTCGCCTACATGACGCGCGCACAGTTCTACCTCTCGCACGGCGACAGCGCACGCTACGACGAGGAAGTGTACAAGGCACTGCAGACCGAGAACCTCGACGTGGAGGCCAAGGTGGATGTCCTCAATCTGTACATCCGCGAACTGCTCTCGGGCAACGACTCCACCGAGCGCATCAACAAACTCCTCGACGTGCTCGTGGAGCAGCATCCGCACGAGGTGACCATCCGGAAGATTTACAGCGAATACCTCGTCTTCCGCAACAACTATAAGGGCGCCGTGGAGCAACTCGGCTATGCGCTCGACGTGAATCCCACCGACGCCGACAGTTGGCGACGCCTCATGCTCATCAACATGATGGACGAGAACTTCCCGGCTGCCATCGCCGCCGCCGAAAAGGCCCTCACCTACAACCCCGACAGTCTGGACCTCTATCGCTACATCGCACCCAGTTACTACCAAATGAAGGAATATGACAAGGCGCTGGCTACCTACGACATGGCCTTGGAGCGCGTCGACTCCCTCGATTTGGAGTTGCGCTCCGACCTGATAGGCGGCAAGGCCGACGTCTATTTTTCGTTGGGCGACACGCTGAAGGCGTTCGAGACCTACGAGGAGGCGCTCGACATCTTCCCGGCCAACACCGGCGTGATGAACAACTATGCTTACTACCTGTCGCTGAGCGACCGCGACCTGGACAAGGCTGAGCGCATGGCCGCCATGGCGGTGAAATACAACCCCGACAACGCCACCTACCTCGACACCTATGCGTGGGTGTTCTTCAAGAAACACGACTATAACATGGCGCTCACCTACATCAAGGCCGCCATCGACAACGACGACAGCGGCATGAGCGAAATCTTCGAGCACTACGGCGACATCCTGTTCATGATGGGCGAACCCGAACAGGCCGTGGAGCAGTGGAAAAAGGCACTCGAAGCCGCCCCCGACAACGAGTTGCTGCAACGCAAAGTGAAACATCGCACTTACTTCTATCAATGAAACAATATCTCTCACAATCAAGCATCTACCGACATCTCCTCGCTGCCATCGCCACGCTGGCGCTCGTGGCGTGCGGCACCACCAAGCCGAGCAACAATGTCGACACCATCGCCACCCACGCCCTCAACAATCAGGAACTCTCCATGCACGTGGCGCGTCAAGTGAAATCCTGGGCCACCATGCAGACCGGCGGCTCGATAAAACTCAGCGGAGCCGTGTCGTTCTCGTCGTCGATGCAGGTGCGCATGCAGCGAGGCGAGGCCATCGTGATTTCGCTCAGGCCGCTGCTGGGCGTGGAAGTGGGACGACTGGTCATCACCTCCGACTCCATCGTGCTCATCGACAAGTGGCACAAGCAATACATCGCCGAGCCGGTGACACTGCTCTCGGGCGGACTGCCCGTGACGGTGAACGACGTGCAAGACATCTTCCTGGGGCGGCCATTCGTGCTGGGAAAAGGCAGTGTCGACAGCCTGCGCGTGGACCAAATCACCATCAACCCGCGCGAGCAGGGTTTCGACATGGTGCCCAACGACCAACCGCGCGCCTTCAGTTACCAGTTTGGCTATGACAAGCAAGGCCGCATGGTCACGCTCGACGTGCAGCCCACCAAGGGCAATTCAACCACCTATCAAGTGGCCTACAACGAGGTGAAGACCACTCCGGCAGGCCCCGTGGCCCACAAGGTGAACATTGCCACGGCCATCAAAGGGCGCAACATGGGCCTCACGCTCGACTACGACGACATGACGTGGAACCGCAGCGTGAAAATCGACCACACCATCCCGCGCAACTACAAGCGGCGCGAAGCCGCCGCCCTTGCGTCGCTGTTTAGCAAATAATCGTCTTGCACTATGGACATCTTGAATTCTATATGGCACGATATCATGGCGCCCGACGTGACTCCTGTGGGCGCCGTCTTCAAACTCATCTTGAGCCTCGTGCTGGGCGCCGCCATCGGGCTTGAGCGCCGCCGCAAGGGACAAATCGCCGGCCTGCGCACCTTCGCGCTCATCACCATGGGCGCCACGTTGGCCATGCTCATCTCCATCTACATTCCGCAAGTCTATCTTGGGCTCAAAAACGGCGACCCGGGCCGCATCGCAGCACAGGTGGTGAGCGGCGTGGGTTTCCTGGGAGCCGGAGCCATCATCCAAATGAAAGCCTCGGTGCGCGGACTCACCACGGCAGCCGGAATATGGATGACGGCGTGCATAGGACTCGCCGTGGGAGCGGGCATGTACTTCATCTCCACCATGGCCACCGTGCTCATCATCTTCATCCTCGTGAACATTGAGCGCTTTGAGCAACGCCACAACTTCTTGTGGGAGTCGAAGATAATCCGACTCAAGGCGCATGGCATCGTCACCAACGTGCAGCAATGCCGCGACATCCTCGCCAGCCACAACGTAATCTCAGGCGACGAATACATCAAGTATGACTACTCCTCGCAGCACACCATCATCAACTTCATGGTGCGCACCAAGGAGACGGTGGACATTCCCGCCATTTTCAACGAACTGCATGAGGCCATCGACGCCATCTCCATCACCCTCACTAACGAGTTGAACTTGTAACAAGCGCTTCGATGACGCCCCGCACCTCACATGTCTTTAGCACACTGACCACATTATGGACGAACTCGTAACCGTCAACATAGAAAGTCTCATTACCGACCTGGCGCTCATTCTCACCCTGGGTGCCATCTCGAGCATTATCTTCAAGCGCCTCAAGCAACCCGTGGTGCTGGGCTACATCGTGGCTGGTTTCATCGCCAGCCCACACTTTGCCCTGTCGCCGAGTGTTGCCGTGGAGGCCAACATCGAATTCTGGGCGCAAATCGGCATCATCGTGCTGCTGTTCTCGCTGGGACTGGAATTTAGTTTCAAGAAGTTGCTCAGCGTGGGCGGCTCGGCCATCGTGACCACACTCATCCTCGTGCTGGGCATGATGGGCCTTGGCTTCATGGTGGGACGCTTCATGGGCTTCCAGATGGACGACAGCATCTTCTTGGGCGGCATGCTCTCCACATCGTCCACCACCATCATCCTCAAGGCGCTCACCGACCTGGGCATGCGCCAGCGGCGCTATGTGTCCATGATTTTTGCCGTGCTCATTGTCGAAGACCTCGTGGCAGTGGTGTTGTTGGTGATATTGTCGTCAATCGCCATCAACGAGCACGTGAGCAGCGACCAGATGATAGCCAGCATCCTCAAACTCACTTTCTTCCTCATCATCTGGTTCATCGTGGGCATTTTCATGCTCCCCACCATGTTCAAGCGCTTCAAGCGCATGATTAGCGACGAGACCATGCTCATCATCGCCATGGGCTTGTGTTTCCTCATGGCGGTGTTCAGCGTGAGCAGCGGTTTCTCCATGGCACTTGGCGCGTTCGTGATGGGCTCCATCCTGGCGGGCACCAGCGAGAGCAAACGCATTGAGCGCATCATCACGCCCGTGAAAGACCTCTTTGGCGCCGTGTTTTTCATCTCGGTGGGCATGATGGTCGACCCCAAGATTATCATTGAGAATGCGGGCACCATTGCGCTGCTGGCAACCGTCGTCATCCTGGGCATGATTACCTTTGGCACCGTGGGCATGCTCGCCACGGGACAGCCGCTCAAGCAGGCCATCGAGAGCGGATTCACCCTCACGCAGATTGGCGAGTTCTCGTTCATCATCGCCAACACGGGTATGGCGCTGGGCGTGCTCGATGCCAAGATTTACCCCATCATCGTCACCGTGAGTGTGATTACCACGTTCACCACCCCATTTTTCATCAAGCAAGCCGACCCGTTCTACCAGCATCTGGAACGCCACTTGCCCTCCTCGTGGCGACGCATCATCGACGGTTATAGCAGCAATGCCCGAGAGAGCGAGCACAGCGAGACATGGCACATCTGGCGCAACGTCACCAAGCGCTATGCCGTGCGTCTGCTGCTCTACTCCGTCTTTGTGGTGGCACTGATTATCCTGAGCCGCACCTATGTGAAGCCCTGGCTGCTCTCCGTGCTCGACGACCGATATGAGCGCATTGTGTGGTCGGTGGGCATGCTCACCGTGATTTCGCCGTTCATCTACGCCATCATGACCCCGCGCATGCGCCCCAGCGAGCGAGAAATTCTGCTCGAGAAATCGGGCAAAGTGAGCCTGGTGCCGCAAGTGGTGCTCACGGTCATCAGCATCATCGTTTCGCTGGGATTTGTCATGGCGGTGCTGCAAGGCGTCTATTCAAGCGCCACGGCAGTGGGCATGGCGGTGATATTGTTCGTCGTCACGGCAGTGCTGATGGCGCCCCTGTTCAAGAAACGTATTCAAAAACTCGAGCAGCGCTTCATCAACAATGCCAACGAACGCGAGAACCGCCGCACTGGCCGCGCCAACAGTTTGGTGAACAACATGCACCTGGCCTACATCACCGTGGGCGAGGGTTGCCCATTTGTGGGCGAGAAACTGCGCAATGCCGACCTGCGCAAGCGCTATGGCGTGAACGTGTCGAGCATCGACCGCCGCGGCACGCTGTATCCGGCTCCCAATGGCGACATGCGCGTCTTTCCGGGCGACACGCTGGGCGTGGTGGGCACCGAGGAGCAAATCGGCCGCATGCTGCCCATCGTCGAGAACAATGAGGCCCCAGCACATGCCACCACCGAGGGCGAGATGCGATTTATACACTTCACCCTCGACGAGCGCAACCCCATCGTCCACCACACGCTCCGCACCGCGCGCTTGCGCGAGGAATACCAAGCACTGCTGGTAGCCATTGAGCGTCCCGACGAGAAAGGCAACGTGCACTACATCACACCCGAACCCGATGTGCACTTCCAGGTGGGCGACACCCTGTGGCTGGCCGGCAACATGGACCGCATGGCGCAACTCCTACCCGACACACCATAGGCACCACGACAAAACCCACAAATAGCGATTTTAGAGCCCCATCGGGGCGATGGAATTTAGGCAGGGGTGGAGAGAGGCGCAGCCGAACGCAACCCCTGTGACAATCGTCAACCCCAAACGTAAAGCCCCCCTTGGGGGCGGCAGACAATCATTTCTGTCGCCCCCAAGGGGGCTGTTCTTTTGATTTGTCACCACATTCACAGGGGTTCCGCCTCTCTCCACCCCTGCCTAAATTCTTCCCAGCCCTAACGGGCTTAACCCCACTGTTCACTGCACTGCCATATCCAGAATTGACATTGACATACTGCACCATTTCCGAGCAGAGCAAGTAAAAAAAGAGGATGTGCCTTCATTTTTGGCACACCCTCATTTTCTTTTGTCGCGATGCGAGCCTAACGGCTTAGAACTCGGTGAAGAACGGGGTCACAGTGATGGTCTTGGTGGTTGAGCGTTGCGACGTGCTCACTGTCACCGAGCGCTGCTCACGTGCGGTAATGCCCGTGAAAGTCGCTGTCACCGAGCGCGACGACTTGGCCGGCACAGTGACTTGATGAGTGGAGCACACCACGCCCTTGCCGCTCACGGTGAGGGGCGACGACACCACATCGGTGCCATTATTGGTCACCGTGATGGTAAACGACGCGCAGTCCTTGGCATTGGCCCTCAGCGACGAGGCGCCCACCAGCAACTGCAAGTTGCCGCCATTTATCACCGTCGACTCCACCTTGGGGCGCTCGGTCTTGGTCACCGTCTTTTTCACCGGCACGTCCACACGGGTGACATTGCCACCTTGCTTCTGTGGCTTGGGCTGCGGTTTCGGCTTTGGCTTAGGCTTGGGAGTCGCCGTGATGGTGGTGGAATAGAGCAGCAACTCGCACGCGCTGATGTTCACCTTATGCTTGCCGCCCGGGAGCATGAAAGGCACCACACGCTCGGTGCCACCCAGGTAACTCTTCTCTTCCACCTCGTTGCCCTTGTTGTCGATGCAGTCCACGGTCACGATGTCGTTAGCAAATTCCTCGGGCAACCCCACATTGAGGTCTACCGATGCCAGACTATAGTCGGTGATGAGGGCCGACCCCTCGCTCTGCCCGCAGGTGATTTCGCCGTCGATGAGGCGCAGCAAGCCGTAGCGGCCCGTACTGTCGGTGGCCACGGCGTAGCCTTCGATAAAGGGATAAGCCTCGTCGAACTGTGCCGGCATCACCACATCGGAGTCCATGCGATAGCCATACAGGTCGCCCACCTCAAACGGGATGGGACCATCGGTGTAGAACACGAGTTCTGGCTCCTCCTGGGCTGACGGCAACTCGTCGCGGCGCACCTTGTCCTTGAGTTTCTTGCCCTCAAGGTCGATGAACACGTCGCGGCGTTTCTTGTCGGTGACAAGCAGGCGGTC
This sequence comes from uncultured Bacteroidales bacterium, assembly GCA_902761475.1. GTDB lineage: Bacteria > Bacteroidota > Bacteroidia > Bacteroidales > Muribaculaceae > Sodaliphilus. The sequence goes on along the minus strand of CACWKM010000016.1, from coordinate 12,182 downwards.
GGTGGCCACAAAGGGGTTCTCATCGACATACACCTGCTCGCGCACAGGATAGAGGGAGCCGTCGATGTGCAGCACCGAGAGGAGCCTCCAGCGGTCCTCCTCGAGTCGCAGCACCACGGCGCAGTCGTTCACGAAGTCGGTAATAGAATCGGCCATGAAGGGCACCACCTGCTTACCGTCGCTATTGAACACACCGCAATGCTCGGCATTCCACGCCTTGAAATGGTTGGAACTCATGCGCGATATGGCTTGATTCACGGGGCGGATAATCCATCGCGCAAGTTGTGCGTCGGCAACCAGCGTGGTTGCCAACACACAAGCCAGAGCGATGATGATGCGCTTCACTGTCGGTGTCATGGCAGGTCGTCGTAGAGTTTCTTCAAGTACTTAGCCTGACAAGCAATCGAATAGGTCGAAGCCGCGTTGCGGCCGCCCCACACGATGCCATAGAGTTGGCCCGTCTCGGAATTAAACACCGGCGAACCGCTGGCACCGGGCTGTGCCTCGCTGTCGAACTCAAACGAGTAGCCCGTGGTGACCTTGGTCGTGCGGGTGTCGCGAATGGTGGGCTCGAGCGAACTATTCTCCAGGTTCCAACTTGTGCCACGAGGATAGCCCACCCAAGTGAGTTTGTCCTTGCCAGGCTCAATCGTGCCAGTGTAGAAGGTGTTCGGGTCGAACACGAACTTCACCTCATCGGGGGTCTTCTTGGTGTTGAGTTGCAAAATGGCGATGTCGCGGTCTTCATTTTCGCTCACGGCGCGCACGTGGCAACGCTCATACTCATCGGTGTGAGTATAGTTGCGGCCAGGATAGCCCACGCAGATGTAGTCGATGTAACCGCTCACCTTGGGCTTGGCGGTCTTGAACTGGCGAATGATGGCATTGATTCCTGCTGGAGTGGAATTGCCGGTGGCGGCAGCCTGCTCCTTGATGGCACGCCACATGAGGCGAGCGTTGTTGCTGCTCAAGTTCTCGTTGTACTGGAATGCGGCATTTGCGCCATTGCCAGCAGGAATCTCACGAATGAGCGCTGCCGACTTGTCCCAGTTGAGCAAGAATGCCTTGGCATCGTTGTCGTCAATCGAGGTCCAAGGAGCGGCGACATGGCGGTTGGTGGCCAGGTTGCCATCCTTGTCGAGGAAGAACGCTGTAGCCGAATAGGCACCGCCATTGATAAACACATCGTTGAAGGGGAATTCGCCTGGGTTACCCTTGTCCCAGATGCGACTCCACACCTCATTGCTAATCAATGGGGGATCGAACTTGCAGGTGAGCACATACTTTGCGGTGACATAGACCACACCGGTGCGAATCTGCGTGATGTCGGTTGACTTGGGCATCTCGGTAGCGGGCTTGGGCTCGGCGTTAGTGCTGTCGCTCACCACGGCCACAGGAGGCTGTGATTCGCCGCCTTTGTCGCCAGTGAGTTTCGGCACCAGGAAGATGCCACCCACGATGAGGGCTGCTGCAGCGGCAATGCCACCTATCAGGCCCCAATTTGCGCCACCAGGGATGAGGGGACGGAGTTGTTCGGTAATGTCCTCGTCGCCGCACACCACCTTGTCGCCACGCTTCACTGCCACGGGTTTGTCCTTGACGATGCGCACACCGTTCACCTCGGTGCCATTACGGCTGCCGTTGTCCACGAGGGTGGCTTTGCCCTTGGGGTCGATGAACAGGGTGGCATGATAACGGCTACCAAACTGGCTGGTGAGTTTCACATCGTTGCGCAAACTGCTACCAATGTTATAGATGGCCTTGTAGCCGGTGGTGCGCACCACCGGCACTTGCTGCCAGGGCAGTTCGGTGTCGGCCAAAAGTACCAGGTCGCCACGATAAATCTTCGTCTCCACGTTGGGACGAAGACGCTGATTGCCCACATAAGTACCATTGGTGCTCCCCTTGTCCTCGATGATGATGTCGCCATTGTCGAGAAGGACCAGTTCGGCATGAACGCTACTCACGTTGGGGCTGGGAAGAACGATGTTACAACCGTTTCCGCGTCCAATCTTTAATAGTTTCATAGTGCTGATTGTGTTGTGAAAAAATTTATACTTGAAAATGATTGTTTTGTCTCAATTAACCTTAACCGTCTACTCGGCAGGCGGTGTAGTCTGCTTGGGAGCCTCCGTCTTGGGGGCTTCCTGCTTGGGAGCCTCAGTCTTGGCTGCTTCTTGCTTGGGAGCCTCCTGCTTAGCCGCCTCTTGCTTGGGGGCCGCCGACTGGGCTGGTTGCTGTGCCTTGGCGGGTTGCGCCTTGGCGGGTTGCGCCTTGGCGGGTTCCTTCTTGGCTACGGGCTTGGGGGCATCCTTCTTCACGTCGGGCTTAATGCCAAAATGCGACGCATTGAGTTCGCCACCAGTGGCCTTTTTCGTAGCCTCTTCCTTCGGTGTCTCGACGGCAGGTTTCTCCTTGGTCTGTTCCACGGGCTTGGCTTCCTCGGGCTGAGCCACCTTGCCATCGACCGAGGGGTCGGCGAGCGTTTTCACTGGCTGGTCGGCGGGTTGCTGTTCCTGCACGAGTTCTGGCTTGTCCTTGTCCTTGCCGCTATTCATGGCCAGGAAATAGACGTTTGCCAGGATGCTCAGCACCAGTAAAACGCCCAATCCCATGAGCAGCGGTTTGAGCCACGGCTTTGAGGTGTCGCGCAATTCGCTGTCGGCAGTGGTCTCGACCATGGCCAGCGTGAGGTTGTCGTGGTGATTGCCCTCGGCCACACCAGCGGCGTCAACTTTCACCACAAGGCTCTCCACGGCCTCGCCCAGACCTGGGTTACGCGCAAGGATTCTCAGAATCTCCTGTTCGGGAAACATGCCCCAAATGCCATCGGAGCACAACATAAAGCGGTCGCCCTTCTTATAGGGCAATTCCGTCACATCCACCTGCAAGTCGGGCGCATGTCCCAAGGCGCGCAAGATGATGTTGCTGTTGGCGCTCACACGCGCCTGCTCCTCGGTCATCGAGCCATTCTTGACCATCTGGAACACCATGGAGTGGTCGAAGGTGCGGAAATGTTTCTTGCCCTTGCGCAACTGGTACACGCGCGAGTCGCCCACATGCGCCACCACAGCCGAGTGGCTGTTGAGCAGCAAGGCGGTGACCGTGGTGCCCATGCCACGCACCGAGGGGTCGGCCTCCATGGCCTGATAGAGTGCTATGTTAGCGTTTATCACAGCACGGCGTAAGGCTTCCACACGGTCGTCGCCCGATTGACACGCCGTGAGTGTGGCAATGATATTGCTGGCAGCGATGGTCGATGCCAACTTGCCGCTGGGACCGCCGCCCATACCATCGCACACCGTCACCAGCAGGCCCAACGGGGTCTCGCTATAGGCACACGTGTCTTGATTCTCGGCACGACCGCCCTGACGGGTGTCGGCAAAGCCTATGCAGGGCTGTGATGTGTTGATTGCAATCATTTATATGCTTGTTGGTTGATAGTCGGTTTGTTTGATGGTTAACTGAACCAAGAGGATATGGTTTTCAAGCCCTTGTCCCAGATGGTGGGAGGCGGGGCATTGAGTGCACTCTCGAGGGCGAGTTTAAACTCGCGCGCCGTGGAATAGCGCTGGTTGCGGTCGAGCGCCAGCGACGTGGCAATGACTTGCATCACAGGCTCGGGCACGTCCTGAATGAGGGCGAGCACCTGCTTGTTGTGGTCATAGGGTTTGCGTCCGGCAAGCAACTCATAGATGGTGGCGCCAGCCTCAAACACGTCGGTCGATGCCCCCAGCGGGAGTCGCGTCATGCCAGGCTTGAGATACTGCTCGGGAGCAGCATAGCCCGGCGTGCCCAGCAGACCGCCCTGCGTGGTGCTCACCGCGTCTTGCGTGAAGGCGATGCCCAAGTCCATGAGGCGCGGCGTGCGGCCGTCTTCTATCATGATGTTCGACGGCTTCACGTCGAGGTGGATAATGCCGTGAGCGTGGATGAAGTCGAGCGCATCGAGCACAGGCAGCATGGCGCGGACGATGTGTTGCACGCGGTCGGGCGAGCCGTCAAAGGCCTTGGCATAGCGGTCGATGTTCTCGCCTCGCACCAGGCGGCTCACGATGTACATGGGCCCTTGGGGGTTGTCGTCGGTGCACAAGCCCAACATCTCCACCAAATTGGGGTGGCGAAACTGCAAAGAGGCCTCAAGTTTGGCACGCTCGCGCACGGCAGGCACGCTGGCATAACGCGGGTTGACGAGTTTGATGGCCACACGGTCGTAGCGGTTGTCAACGGCAAAACCCATGTACACGGTACCCATGGCTCCGCTGCCCAGAGGAGGAGCGGAACTGTCGTAGAGGTACCATTTGTTCTTGCCCACGTGCAAATACACGAGTGAGCCGTTGTACATGATATCGTTTGCCATAGGGATAGCCCGTTGACTAAAAACTGTTGAGCGGCCTTAGATGGCCTCGAGTTGGCGCAGGCGGGTCTGGCACTTCTCGGTGAACACCTCGTCGTGCTGCTCCTTGGCCTTCGCAAATCCACGATTAAAGTAGTCCTTTGCCTTGTCGATGTCGCGTTCCACCGCTCCGCGCTGGTCACCGGCCATGAAGTCGCAGCCCAACTCGTAGAGCGATTTATAACTGTTGGGGTCGGCAGCCACGGCCTTTTGGTTAAGTTCGTGGGCCTTCTTGTTGTCCTGGGGCAACAACTTGGCAATATTGTCCACCACCTGTTGGTCGAGGTTCACGCTGCGGCTATAGAGCAACGCCAACTCATAGAGCGCCTCGGTGTCACCGCCATCGGCCATCTCGGTGAGTTTCTTGAGCGCATCGGGGGCCTTGTCGGCCTGCGCCAGTTGCGCCACGATGTCCTTGACTCCGCTGGCGGCAGGTTGCGGCTGTGCCGAGTTGTCGGGAGCGGGAGCACCAGTGTTGGTAGCCACCTGCTCAACGGCAGCCTGCGTGGTGCCATTAGTCGGAGCCACATCGCTCTTGCCGCGCGTGAGGAAGAAGATGGCCGCAGCAATGACGAGCACTGCTGCCACCGCTCCGCCTATCACCATGGGGTTTTTGAGCCACTCGGGCGTACCGCTTGCCGCGGCACGCGACGCACGCAGACGCTCGCCGCCCGACGTGGTGGTGCGACTGAGTTGCTCCAGGGCCACACGGAACTCGGCAGCACTAGCAAAACGGTCCTGCTGGCGCTTGGCGGTGGCCACTTCGATGATGCGGCGCAACTCCTTGTTGGCGATTTCGCCCAGAGGCACTTTCTTGCGCATCTGCATATCCAGCACCTCGTGCACAGGGCCCTCAAAGGCCTGATGGCCCGTGACAAGTTCGAAGAGGAGCATGCCCATGGCATAGATGTCGGTGGTCTCGTCTTGATGGTTCACGTCGCCCATCGCCAACTCGGGCGCGGCATAGGCCGCCTTGCCCATGAACTGGCCAGCACTGGTGAGTTGGTGAGTGGGCTGCCCTGGCGCGGCGAGTTGCTTGGCAATGCCAAAGTCGATGAGTTTGATTTTGCCCTCGCGCGTAATCATGATGTTGCTCGGGTCGATGTCGCGATGCACATAGCCATGGTCGTGCAGTGCCATGAGTCCGCCAAGCACATTCTTGATGATTCTGATGGCAAACATGACACGGTCGTTTTGATACTGCCTGTAGAGGTCCTGTGCAAAGGGGAAATCCTCGCCCGCGGCATTGGATGTCTTGCCGTGAAGCAGGTCGTAGAGCACCACACCGTCGAGCAACTCACTGGCCACGTGGAAGCGGCGGTGATGCTGCCCCATGGCGTCGGTCTCGTCGACCTCGACAAAACCGAACATCTCCACGAGGTTCTCGTTCTTGATTTGCACGGAGGCCTCTCGCTTGGCACGCTCTATGGCGTGAGCAGGCAAGTCCTCAAAGAGGAACTTCACCGCGGCGGCGCGCTTCACTCCGGTGCGCTCGTCCACACGATACCCCTTGAAGACTTGTCCCATGCCGCCCACGCCCAACGGCGGTTGCGACATATCTACCTCATAGTGGATGCCGGCAGCGCGTTCTGCGGCACCTTGTATGTTCATGATTGACATAGTGTGAGTTTCATACAAGTGGGCGCGCCCTCATGCTCGACGCGCCCCACTGCTGTTAGTGTGAGTGTTATTACTGCAGGAACTGCGTTCCTCCGCCCATTTGGTCCGAAGCCCCGTCGATCGACATGGTGCCGCCTGCTGCACGACGCGATGCGTCATAAGGCGAGGGAGCCATGCCAGGAGCAGCCATGGTGCCGTCGGGGGTGGAAGCCGGTACGGGAGGAATGGGAGGCATGCCGGGAGCAGGCATCGGACCGCCCATGGGCATGCGAGGAGCCTGAGGTGCTGCAGCCTGAGCGGGAGCAGCATCGGTGGGACGGAAATTCGTGGCCACCGACAGGCCCATCTCGTCGGCATCAACAAGGATGAGCAAGAGCACATAGTTGTTGCCAATCGTAATCAAGTCGCGGTTCTTGCAAGTGAATGCGTCGTAGGTAAGTTCATTCTGGTTCACGAAGATACCATTCTTCGAGCCCTCGTCGCGGATGGAAGCGATGATTTTGCGCGAAGTCTTCATCTGGCGGATGAACAGACTGGCATGGTGCTCGCTCACCGTCTGCTCGCGCAGACAGATGTCGCAATCCTCCGAGCGGCCAATGGTGTTGGTGCCCACGTGGAGCGGCCAATACTCACCGAAGCCCTGACGCGAAATCGAATAGAGGAAACCCACCACGGGCACAGCGGCCTGAGCGGCCTCCACGGGAGCGGGGCCAGCAACGGGAGCACCCATCGGCATACCGGCGGGGCCTGCCATGGGGTTAGGCATAGCACCTGGAGATGCCACAGCGGGTGCTTGAGTGTTCATACCCGGCACCATCGTGCCTTGATGCTGAGGTTCGGCGCCCGGCTGGCGCTGATAGAAATTGCCACCAGGGAAATTGCCTGGAACATTGGTCTTATCCATACTATAAAATGTTTTTGGTTATAATTTAATTGTTTGAATATTAACGGTATTGTGTGCAGGGTCGGACCATGCACGTTTCACGATAAGACAGTAGTTGGACTAAGCGAACTTGAATTAAGGTTACACTTTCCCAACCCTAAGCCTATAGTTAATTGCAAAATTAGAGAAAAAGTTCGGTATTTCAAAACAAAACACCGAACTTTGCAACATTTCTCCATAATTTGACAACCTGTAGGGGTCAATGGAATAGGAGGGGGATTTAGTTGATGCCGTTCTTGATGAGGTCGTAACGCAGCAGGGCGTCGGGGCGTGCCGCCGAGCGCTCTTGCCAGATGCGATAACGGCGGCGGTTGACGAAGCGCTCCACGCAGTAGGCAAAGGCGAACAGCATGCGCCAGTAGTGGGCCACGTGATGCAGTTGGGCTCCCCCACTCTGCATGAGCACATAGGCGTTGCACATCCACGTGCTGGGCACGCAGTTGGCCACGGCATGCCACTTGGTGCTCAACAGATAGCGAGGCCACGACGCACCCACGAGGAACACGAACACCACGCTGGAGAACACGAAGAGCAGGAACACCGACTCGCGCTCGTTGACCACGGCTTGCAGCGTCTGCCCCATGAACGAGCAGGCGATGAGGAAGGGCACGGCGATGATGAGTTCGTGCCACACGTTGGCGTGCTGCGGGAACCCGAACATCATGGGCACGTAGTGCAGCACATAGATGGTGGGCAGCACATAGATGACCAGGTGACACAGCGTTTTGCCCAGCACGGTGGCCATGGTACCAGCCTCGATGGCCATGGGGTCCACGCCGCCATTTTTGCGGCGGCGCTCTATGCTGCCGCCATGCAGCATGCCTATGCCCAGCAACATGCTTTGCTGCAGCACCAGTGGCAAGATGAAGAGCAGCACGGCGCTGGCAATGCCCATCGCGGTGTTGCCCACGGGCACCTGACGGCTCTTGATGATGCTGCCTTTTTGGCTAATGAAGGGCTCGATGGTGTGCGCGTGCAACTCATTGCCCACCTCTTGCTGCACGTCGCTCAGGGCGGTGAGGAACGCCTTGTAGCGCATCATCACGCTCATGTCGCAGTAGAGCGACACATGGCCCTGCTTGCCGTCGCGCACCACGTCGGCCGAGAAGTCGCGGTCGATATACAGCACGGCATAGGCCCGCTTTTGGCTGAACGCCTCGCGCGCCTCCTGCATCGAGGCGGCGTAGCCCACCACACGCACACCCTGCGCGGCATCGAGACGGCGCACAAAGTCGCGGCTGAACTGCGTGCGGCAGTCATCCACCACCACCATGGGCTCGTCGCGTACCACCTCGGGGTTGTAGATTATAGAATAAAGGACAGGATAGATGGCACACAGCAAGAAGAAGAAAATCAGCACGCCCTCGTCCTTGAACACCAGATGCAATTCGCGACTGCACACGCGGAATATGTCGGTCAATACTTTCTTCATGGTCACATCAGGGAACATACACTGGATTCTCACACTCTCGCTTGAGGCGCCACAGCAGCAAGAAGGGAGCCACGGCAAACACGATGAGTGCCACATAATAATAGCGCGAATAGTACAAATCGAGGCCATTCACCGCCTGGTCGACGCTCAACATGAAGTAATACTTCACGGGCACGATGTAACTGATGGACTGCACCCACGGATAGATGGACTCGGCGGGCAGCGAGAAGCCGCAGAACGAAAACGAGAGCATGCCCAGGAGTGTGCACACCGTGGTGCCATAACGGAAGTTGGGCGCCACGCAGAACATCATCACGGCAAAGCCTTGATTGGCAAGCACAAACAGAGGCATCGCCAGCAGCATGTGCGAGGGCGGGCAGTTGAGCGGCAGGTCATAGACACGATACATCATGAACTGGATGGTCCACCCCACCACGGTGAACAACAAGAGTTGCGGCAGCAACTTGCCCACGATGGCGAGCCACATGTCGTTGCCGCTGGTGCGCAGCCACTGACGGCACAGGCCGCTCTTGAGTTCCATGCCGATGGAGAACGCCGTGACCAGCAGCACAAAGAGCGCAAAAAAGCAGGGCACAAACGAGGTGCTGAGGTAGAAGTTGTAGTTGGTGAACGGGTTGGAGAGCATGTGCACATGGGTGCTGACGGGCTGCAGCGCCGACATGATTTCGCCGTCGCGCATGCCCACCATGCGCAGCATCGTCTGCACCACGCCGGCATTGCCAAGCACCGAGATGGTCTTGAAACCCTTGAACTGCATCGACGCCGGAGCGTAGTAGGCATAGTTCACATAGTAACTCAGCATGGGCTGACGACCGCCCAGCGCCGACTCCTCAAAGTCCTCGGGAATGAAGAAAAAGCCGTAGATGTCGCCGCGCATCAATGCCTGGCGCGCGTCCTCAAAGTTGTGATATCGCCGCTTGATGTCGACCTGCTGGAAGGCGCCGAGCCTGCGGGACACCTGTCGCGAGATGCCCGAATCGTCGAGGTCGACAACGCCCACCGGCACGCGCTCCACCGAGCCCGTCTTCATCAAGTCCATGAGAAACCATGCACAGAGCAAGGGCATGATGACCATGAGCAAGATGTACATGGGGCGGCGCACAATCTGCACGCAGCCTCGCACAAGCGAATTCTTGATGTAGCGTCTTACCATCCTGTGAAACTTAAAGCGGGCGACAACTATGCTTTCAACAGCAGTGATTATTCGTCGAGGATTACCGACATGCCTGGGCGAAAGTTCTCGATGGGCGACACCGGGGCGGCTTTGATTTCAAAGGTCTTGCTGTCCCATTGTCCATAGGCCTTCGAGGCTTGCCAAGCGGCATAACTGCCCATGTCGCGCACATGGAATATCTTCAGTTTGGTCTTGAGGTTCTTCAGCGCCGGAATGGTCACGTTCACCTCTTTTCCCATGGTGAGGTCGGCGAGTTTCTCCTCGCGCACGTTGAAACTCACCCACATGTCCTCGAGTCGACTAATCGACATGATGGGGGTTCCCATAATCACGAGTTCTCCCTCCTTGGGATAAATCTCGCTCACCTCGCCATCGCAGGTAGCCACGAGGATTTGGTCCTCGAGCAGCGACTGTACCTCCATGACCGAGCCGTGTGCGGCATTCTGCATGCTGCGCGCGGCGTTCTTGTCCTCCTGCTGGGCACCTTTCACCGCCATGTCATACTGCGACTTGGCGGCCTGCGCCTGTGCCGTGGCGGCATCGGCGGCGGCACGCGCCTCGTCGCGCTTTTGCTCGGTGATGACGCCCTTCTCAAAGAGGGTCTGCATGCGCTGATAGGTCTTTTGAGCAATCGTCTGTGCGGCAAGCGCTTGCTGCCACACGTTGTAGGCGCTCTTCTTGAGTTCGTCGCGGGTGCCGCCCTGCGCCTTCTGCGAGGTGGCAGCGGCGGCCTGCTCCATCGAGCGCGCCTGGAACAACTTGGCATCGACGGTGCTCGAATAGATGCTCACAAGGGTGTCGCCACGACTCACATGGTCGCCCTCACGCACATAGAACTTGACGATGCGTCCGGGCAACTTGCCGCTGATGCGCACAGCGTCGCAGTCGGCCTGGCCCTGGATGGCCGTCGTGGGGGGCTTGATGAGCAACAGGCCCGCAATGGCGAGGCCGGCAATGACTACGGCAAACAGCGCAAGAGCCAACAGGAGCGCACGGTCGCGTTTTCTCACTATGGTTTTCTGTTCTTCCATCTTGCTTAATGGTGTTTTATCTTGTGTAAATGTTTAATACCTCAGTTGTCCGGTGACCTTGCTCAGATACACGTTGCACAGTTGCAGGTCGATAGCGGCGTCCACACGCTCGCTGTTGGCCTTGAGCCACGCCGTCTGAGCGGCCATCACGTCGTCGGTGGTCGACACGCCCTCGTGAAAGGCGACATTGGCCACGCGCAGGTTCTCCTCGGCCTTGGCCAGGTTGGCCTCGGTCATCGCCAGGGTCTTGCGGGCCTCGTCGATGCGGAATTGTGCCTGGCTCACCTGCAAAGCAATTTTCTCCTTGGCGTCGTCGAGTTCCACTTGTTTCATGCGTGCCTCGACTTGTGCGGCCTTATACTTTGCCGTGGGTCCACCCCAGTGCCAAATGGGCACTTTCAACGTCACGCCCACGCTGAAGGCACCGCCAAAACGGTTCTTGAACCCGTTGTAGGTGTTGGGATTGGTGAGGTGATAGGCGGCGATGGCAGCCACCTTGGGCAGCATCTCGCTGCGCGCCACGAGGGCCTTTTGGTCATAGATTTTGGTGGCAAGCGTGAGGGCCTGCACATCGTTGCGCGAGGCATAGACGGCGTTCATGTCGGCGAGCGACGGCTCGTTGTTGACGATGCGGTGCTGCCAGTCCTCGTCGTTCTCGTCGGCAAGGGTGAAGATGGTGTTCACGGGGAGTCCGCACACCTGTGCGAGGAGCATGCGAGCGAGCACCAGACCATTGTTCACGCGGGTGAGGTCCACCTGGGCCTCGTTGAGTTTCACATCCACGGTGAGCACACTGGCGCGGGTGGCCACGCCCTGCTCCATCATCTCCTTGACATCGCGGTCGAGGGCCTCGACGAGTTCCACATAACTCTGGGCGAGTTCTTGCTTGGCACGCAACGAGACCACCTGCCAATAGGCGGCGTCGACCTCATAGATGATGTCCTGCGCCTTGTTGTCGCGCATCACGCGCGCCAACTCCTCGGCATAGCCGGTGATGGCGTTCATCGCCTTGATTTTGCCACCCATGAAGATGGGCTGCGTGAGCGTGAGCGCGCCACCCATCACATTGTGGATGTTGTAGGTGAGGGCGCTCTTGGGCAGCAGGGCCACCTGAGTGGGGATGGGCGTGTTGCCGTTCATGATGGGCTCGCCGGTAACGGGGTTCTTCACCACGTTGAACTGATAGGACTGCGAGGCCAGGTCGAAGGTCTTGACGGGAAGCAACTGGTCCTCCTCGACGAGGGCCAATTTGCGCGATGTATAGGTGTACAATCCTTCCAGGTCGATACTCGGAAAATAAGCGGCATGTGCCTCGCGGCGCTGATACCCGGCCTTGTCGATACTGAGTTCGGCAAGGCGCATCTCCTTGTTATTGTGCAAGGCCATGGAACGGCACGAGTCGAGCGACACGACACCTTGGCCCTGAAGGCTCATGGCCACTAACAATGCGACGATTGTGACGAAATTCCGCATGGTAGAATACTGTTTTTAGTGGTGCAAAATTACAAAAAAAACACAAAAGCCATGCAAAATCACGAGAGATTGGGAACAATTTAGTTGACGTA
>CACWKM010000015.1 GCA_902761475.1 uncultured Bacteroidales bacterium | reverse complement strand
TTCCAACGGTGGAACAACGAGGAGATGGCCAACATAGGTTACACGATGTGCTGCCAGATTGATGTGATGATGAACGGCTATCTGGCACGGCTCGAAGACCGATTCCGGAAGGAGGGTGGCATGAAGGAGCGCATGCACCGAGTGCGCTCGGGATATCGGGCGGAGCAAGACCGCAAGATGAAGGAGATGGAAGCCACAATTAAACTACAAGCCGAGAGAATCAAGGCCCTAGAAGCCGAACTGGCGAGACTAGAGAAGACAAAAGAGGACAGGAGTTGAAGAAAGAGGAGATCCTCTCCCGTCCTCTCTCATCCTCTCTCATCCTCTCCCATCCTCTCCCGTCCTCTCCTGTCTCTCGGCTTGAAAATAATGTTGTGGGGGGTGTTGCGGGAATGAGAAAAAATGCTTACCTTTGCGGTCGATTTCAAGGCAGACTTGCGACGAACTTCCTGTTAGTCCTGTTCTGTGACATGATCGTTGAAACTTCGATGGCTGGCTATGATGCTAAGTGTCAGGCCATAAAGCGTAGGACGATATAGACATAGCATTGCTCATGATGGGCATGCGCTCGGCGATGGCTTCTCACTTCGCGGGGCGTGTGGCTTGTCGGGGCAAGCCCTGAATATTGACCTTACGCGAGGTGAGAAGTGGCTGTCCTTGAAATGCGAATCAACTTTTTTACAGAAAAACAAGAACAATAACACGCTAAAGAAGATTATGTCAAAGATTTGTCAAATCACAGGCAAGAAGGCGATCACTGGCAACAACGTGTCGCACTCGAAGAGAAGGACCAAGCGCAAATTCAACGTGAACGTGTTCAACCGTAAGTTCTACTGGGCAGAGCAGGGCACTTGGATTCGCCTTACTGTTTCGGCATCCGGTCTGCGCAACATCAACCGCATGGGTCTTGACGCTGCGCTCAAGAAGGCTGCTCAAGAGGGTCATTTAACTGAAATAAAAACGCTTTAATCGATATTAGTCATGGCAAAGAAAGCTAAAGGCGACCGCATCCAGGTGATTCTGGAGTGCACCGAGCAAAGGGGTAGTGGCGTTCCTGGTATGTCGCGTTACATCACCACCAAGAACCGCAAGAACACGACCGAGCGTCTTGAACTCAAGAAATACAACCCCTATCTCAAGAGAGTGACTGTTCACAAAGAAATTAAGTAATCACACAACACCGCGATAATATTAAGTCATGGCAAAGAAAGTAGTTGCTACCCTGCAAACGGGTGAAGGACGTACATTCAGCAAGGTCATCAAGATGGTCCGTTCGGAGAAGACCGGTGCTTATGTATTTGAGGAGCGCATCGTGCCCAACGACAAGGTGCAGGAATGGCTCAAGTAATAATGACGCTATATTGGGTTCACGCACGCACTGCGTGAGATATTCCATATATTAGAAATGCAAAGGAGAGGGCGCTGCCGCGGCAACGAGGTGCGCCCTCTCATTTTTTTTCGTTTTTTCCTGTGACTTTTCAGCAAGTGCCTGCGTCTAATGGTCAAAAAAACGTTTTTAAATGAGTTAAAACATGGACATGAACGAACTGGAAAGCAAATTTGCGCAGACCATCAAGCAGAACAAGAGCACCATCTACACGGTGTGCTACATGTTCTCGAAAGATGCCGACGAGGTGAACGACCTCTTTCAGGAGGCGGTCATCAACCTGTGGCGCGGATTTGAGGGGTTCAAGGGCAAGAGCGACGTGAAGACGTGGATTTACCGCGTGACGCTCAACACCTGCATCTCGCTCGACCGCAAGAAACGGCGCGCCGCCACCGAACCGCTCAACGTGAACATCAACCTCTTTGAAGACCGCGACGAGGACACGCGGCAAATCGACCGCCTGCACAAGCGCATCGGACGCTTGGGACCCTTCGACAGGGCGATTGTGCTGCTCTGGCTCGAGAACATGAGTTACGAAGAGATTGGACAAGTGGTGGGCATTTCCACCACCAGCGTGAGCACAAGGTTATACCGCATCAAGGAGCAACTTAAGAAAATGAACGATTAAAAAAAAACTTTGCATTATGGAATACGAACTTGACGAAATGCGCCAGCAAATGGCGATGCTAAAGGATAAATTAGACAACCAGACGATAGTGAACGACCGTTTTATCCGCCGGTCGATGCGCGAGAGCGTGAGCACCATCAACAAGCGCTACCTCATCGTCTCGGTGCTGGCCCTGGTCATGATACCCTATTGCTACTGGGCATTTGTGCTGCTCAACGGGTTGTCGCTGGGCGTGTGGATTGCAGTGGTCGTGATGATGCTCGCCGTGGTGGGATTCTGCTACTTCAATGGCCGTGCGCTGCGTGACCCCGAACTGATGAACGCCAGCCTGGTCGAAGCCAAACGCAAGGTGACGAAGGCCAAGAAGCGCGACAACGATTGGCTCTATGTGGGCATCCCCATGGCCATGGCATGGGTAGTGTGGGTCGCCTATGAGATGGCGCAGAAGACTGGCAGCAATGCCATCGTGATAGGGTGCGTGGCGGGAGCCGTAGTGGGAGCATTCATCGGGCTGAAAGTGCATTTCAAGACCCAGCGCCACTATAGCGACGTGCTCGAGCAAATCGAGGAACTCGAGAAAGAGGCTTAACGCACGGCACACAAAAATACGCATGAGGGTGTTATCTGTTGTGATAGCGCCCTCTTTTATTGTGGCCATGATTGTTGCGTATTGCGAATTTTTCATTTATCTTTGTGAAAAATAATTTGTTACATAACCAAAAATTATCATTATGAAACTGTATGACATGAGTGCGTCGCTCACGGCTTTGTGGCGCAGCGCATTTGCTTTGTTGTTGATGTTGTCGATTGCGACTCTCATGCCGGCTCAAGCCGAGAGTTATAAGGGAACCATGACGCGCCAGGGCACGAAGATGGAGTATTCTTTCTCGGGCGGCAAAGTGACCCAAAAGGTATTAAAAGGCCAGGGCACCATCGACATGATTGTGTTTATCGATGGTGAGATTGAGGCTGGCAGCACCGTATCCGGCACTTTCAAGAAACTCATCGATTATGGAAAGAATTCACAGAATGTGAGTGTTGAGATTGCCGCAACCACCGCCAATGGCAAGAGCAAAGTGCTGCAGGAAAAGAAGGGTCCGGCAGCGGCAACGGCGTCGGCCAAGGTGCCAAGCGATGCGAAGGAGGTGAAAATAAGTATGAAGTTTACGGGCCGAACGGGCCGGTTCAGTTGTTTTGTCACCTGGAAGGTGGTGAAGAACGTGTCATCAAAACCCGCGGCCACGTCGGCTAAAGACATTAGCGGCTCCGTGACCGGGAAACAGGGAACATTGCATTACAGTTTTTCGGGTGGCACCCTCGTGAAAAAAAGCGTGAACAAGAAGTCTGCTTCCTATGAGTTGGAGTTGCCCGTGGGCTCCACCATCACTGTCTCGGCCAATGTGGATGGAGGATATTACGACTCTTTTGATATGCAGTTGTCTCTCGATGGGAAGATTGTAAAAAGTACATTGAACAGATCTTCGTCAAGCATCACTTACACCCTGCCGTCGAACTACAAGGTTCCTGACCATTACACGGGAGGATTGAGGCTATTGACAACGTCTTATGCCGGCGAGGCGGGCCAACTCAATATTCTTTGGATGCCCACCAAGAAAGCATCAGCATCATCTACCACCTCTTCTCAAACCTTTAACTGGGACGACGTGGCCGGGGATGACCGTTGCTCGTACTGCAACGGCCAGTTCAGCAACTATTACATGGGTGTGAGTAGGCAGGGCTCTGTGGAGGTCTATTGCAACTCCAGTCCCAGCAAATCTAAGCGACCGTTGGTGGACGGATTAAGCGTGATTTACTATAACGACTACATCGTTACCGGCAGCCAGTCGGAGTTGCAACTCGACCACAACGACGAGAACGGAGTGCTGACAATTCAGGAAAACAGCAAAGTGCATCTGGTGAAACGCCTCTCCAATGGCCGCGACCGCTGGAATGTGTACAAGGGCCGCATCGTGGGCAAGAACTTGAAGCATGCTGGCACTGGCGAGCCCGAGTTCCACATGACGCAGTGCGTGGCCAAGCCCACGGGTACGACCTACGTGCTCGAGGACGATGGCAAGACCTCGCGCGTGACACTTCTCGAAGGATCCATGGAGGTGACTGCCAATAAGGGGTCGAAGAAACAACTCATGAAGCCTGGGCAGGAGGCCGTGGTCAATAGCCAGGGGCAGATTACGGTCAAGGATGTCGATGTGAGCGCGACAGCCAAGAAATTTGGCATCGCGGGCTTCACGGCGTCAAAAACCACAAGCACCAATAGCGCTCCGTTGAAGAAAACAAACAAGGCTGTCGATAATAGAAAGTCGAGCGACGTGGTCACGGCAAAGAGCGACAAGTCCACGTCAAAGACCACTTCCAAGTCCACTTCCACCAAGGGCAGCAGCACGACGGCCTCTGGCGGCAAGTATGCCCGCTATGGCGCCAAGCGCGGCATCGTGAAGCGCATGGACGAAGGCGATGGCCTGCGCGTGTACCACACCACCTGGTGGGACGACTACGGCCGCCTGGAACGCCGAGAAAACACGCGTTGCGAGGAAAAGAAGGGCAACAAGTGGACCTCGGTGAAATTCACCAAATTCATCGACATTATCATCGACGACAAGCACTACTTCTACACCGAACACTCGGGTTGGAAGCAAATTCGCAACACCGAGACCAACTTCATGGGTAGCGGCGCCAAGACGGTCAACGGCTACAAACTGGTGAAGAGCGGCACCGCCACGGTCAACGGCAAGACGTGCGACGTGTTCAAGGGCAAGAAGGACGACACCACGCTGGAGTACTACATTTGGGAGGGCATTCCGCTCAAGATGGTGGAGAAAGACTCCGAGTGGAGCACGAGCACCGTCGTCCAGAGCATCGAACTGCCGTCCACCATCGACTCGTCGCTGTTCACCGCTCCCAAAGTGGGCAAGTAATAAAGCCGCCCGCGTGGCATCTTCGTTACCAGCGACGGGGGCAAGATTGTGAAATAAGTGGGCGGCAGGAGTTAGCGTCTTGTTGACATTTGTTGTCATAATTGCAAAAAAAAGGTGGTTTTTCATTTTGTGGAGCGATTGATTTGGTGTAACTTTGCGAAAAGAATGAAAAACGAACACGGGAAATTATTTTTTACATCATAATATTCAGTATTTTAACACCATGGCAACAAAAAGCATTCTGCAACAGAAACGTGCTGCCTACCAGCCCAAGCTGCCCTCCTCGTTGTGGGGCGCAGTGCGTGCTGTCGCAGGCGAACCCACTCAGTCGGTGGGCAACCAAGACGAGATTAAGGCTTTGTTTCCCAACACTTATGGCCTCCCCGAGTTATTCTTTGAGAAGGACGTCCAGGGCGCCGCAGGCGTGAGCGAGCCTTTTAACGTGGGTGTGATTCTCTCGGGTGGTCAGGCTCCTGGTGGCCACAACGTGATTAGTGGTATCTTTGATGGCATCAAGGCCTTGCACAAGGACAGCCGCCTCTTTGGTTTCCTCATGGGTCCGGGCGGACTCGTGGACCACGACTACATGGAACTCACAGCCGACATCATCGACGAGTATCGCAACACGGGTGGATTTGACATCATAGGCTCTGGCCGCACCAAACTTGAACTGCCCGAGCAGTTTGAGAAGGGTCTTGAGATTATCAAGAAACTCAACATTCGCGCGCTGGTGATTATCGGTGGCGACGACTCCAACACCAATGCCGCTGTGCTGGCCGAGTATTACAAGGCCAAGGGCGAACCCGTGCAGGTGATTGGTTGCCCCAAGACCATCGACGGTGACCTGAAGAACGAACTCATCGAGACCTCGTTTGGTTTCGACACTGCCACTAAGGTCTATAGCGAGGTGATTGGCAACATTGAGCGCGATTGCAACTCGGCAAAGAAATATTGGCACTTCATCAAACTCATGGGCCGTTCGGCATCGCACATCGCACTGGAGTGCGCTTTGCAGACCCGTCCCAACTGCTGCATCATCAGCGAGGAAGTGGAGGCCAAGAACATGACGCTGGCCGACATCGTCGACGGCATTGCCGATGTGGTGGCCGCTCGTGCCGCAAACGGCAACAACTTCGGTATTGTGCTCATCCCCGAGGGACTCATCGAGTTCATCCCCGCCATGAAGTCGCTCATTGCCGAACTTAACGATATGCTGGCACATCATCCCGAGTTTGCTGGCCTCGATGCCGCTGCTCAGCGCGCATTTGTCCTCAACAACCTGTCGAAGGACAACGCTGCCACCTTCGAGAGCCTGCCCGATGGCGTGGCTCGTCAACTCACCCTTGACCGCGATCCTCACGGCAACGTGCAGGTGTCGCTCATCGAGACCGAGAAACTGCTCAGCGAGATGGTGGGCAAGCGCTTGGCTCAACTCAAAGCCGAGGGCCGCTACGTGGGCAAGTTTGCTGCGTTGCACCACTTCTTCGGTTATGAGGGCCGCTGCGCCGACCCGTCGAACTTCGACGCCGACTACTGCTACGCGCTGGGCTACAACGCTGCGCAACTCATCAACTGCGGCGCCACGGGCTATATGTCGTCGGTGCGTCACCTCTCCAAGCCCTCGGCCGAGTGGCTCGCTGGTGGCATTCCCATCACCATGATGATGAACATGGAGCACCGCAATGGCAAGAACAAACCGGTGATTCGCAAGGCACTCGTCGACCTCGACGGCGCACCCTTCAAGGTGTTTGCTTCGCATCGCCAGGAGTGGGCCATCAACACGTGCTATTGCTATCCTGGCCCCATCCAGTACTTCGGACCAACCGAGGTGTGTGACCAAACTTCGCGCACGCTCTATTACGAGCAGGGCGGAGAGTAATTTTTTTACAAATCCCTTTTTTGTGGCTTGCATCCCTCTTGTCGCCAGGCGATGAGAGGGATTTTTTAAAGAAACACTCACATATTATATACATGGTATGAAAACACGAATTACCGAACTTTTTGGTATCGAGTATCCCATCATTGCTGGCGGCATGGTGTGGGTGAGCGGCTGGCGGCTGGCCAGCGCGGTGAGCAATGCCGGCGGCCTGGGACTGATAGGCGCCGGGTCGATGCACCCCGACACCCTGCGTGAGCACATCGTCAAGTGCAAGGCGGCGACCAACAAGCCCTTTGGCGTGAATGTGCCGCTCATGTATCCCGAGATAGAAACCATCATGAACATCATCGTTGAGGAGGGTGTGAAGGTGGTGTTCACGAGCGCCGGCAGCCCTAAGAAATGGACTGGATGGCTCAAGGAGCGCGGTGTCACGGTGGTTCATGTGGTGTCGTCGTCGGTCTTTGCGCGCAAGTGCGAGGAGGCTGGCGTGGATGCCGTGGTGGCCGAGGGCTTTGAGGCCGGAGGTCACAACGGCCGTGAGGAGACCACCACGATGTGCCTCATTCCGGCTGTGCGTCGCGCCACCACGCTGCCGCTCATCGCCGCCGGTGGCATTGCCTCGGGCGAGGCAATCCTTGCTGCACAGGCGTTGGGGGCCGAGGGCGTGCAGGTGGGCACGCTGTTTGCGCTCACACAAGAGAGTAGCGCCAGCGATGCCTTCAAGCAGTTGTGCCTCAACCTGAAAGAGGGCGACACGCGTTTGCAACTCAAGAAATTGGCGCCCGCGCGCTTGGTGCGCAACGAATTTAGCGATGCCGTGCAACAAGCCGAGGACGAAGGCGCCAATGCCGACCAACTGCGCGAACTCTTGGGCCGCGGACGGGCCAAGCGTGGCATCTTCGAGGGCGACTTGGAACAAGGCGAGTTGGAGATTGGGCAGGCGGCAAGCCAGTTGTGCGGACAACCAGTGAAAACCGTCGATGAGGTGATGAATGACCTACTCACCGCCTATCGCGCCGCCCTGGCGAGGCTGTCCCTTTGACAACGGACGCTGTGACCCGCTCATAGCGCTGTAAAAGCGCAATGGCGACGTGCTGGTGGCCAAGTGAGACTGTTGCGGAGCCCACTCACCGCGAGTGAGTTCGGGAGCAAGTTTCACTTGGCTGCTGCCATATTGATGGTTGATGCTGTCGATGGCTCGCATGAGGCGATGCTCCTTGCTGTGGTCGTGTGTGTCGAACAAGTTGAGTTGAATGCCCTCTGCCGGCACGATGTCGCTCACCATCACGCCCGCCTTGCGGTAATGGAAGCCATCGCGAAACACGTTGGCCAGTGCCTGTAGGGCGTGGCGCACGATGGTGATGCTGTTGGCCGTGGGAGTGGGCAAGGTGAGTTGGCAACTGTTGGCATAGAACGGCAAGTCCTGTCGAAATCGGTCGCCTCGCACCCACACGCCCACCTTTTGCGCCACAGAGCCTTCTTTCCGCAGTTGACGGGCGCAGTGTTCGGCAAAGGTGACCACGGCATCCTCAATCGACTGGCGCGAGGTGATGGTGTGCCCAAAGGTGCGAGAATTCATGATTGACTTGTGTGCGATGGTCACAGGATTCACCGTGTGGCAGTCCTCGCCGCGCAGTTCCCTCACTGTGCGCTCCACCACTACGGAGAATTGCGCCCTCACCGCGTCGGGCGGCAGGGCGGCGAGTTGTGCCGCGGTGACGATGCCCCGTGAGGTGAACGCCTCGGCAAGGCGACGCCCCACGCCCCACACGTCGCCCACTGGCGTGCGACGCAAGATGATGTCGATGGCCTCGGGACGCACCAGCCAGTACACGCCGTCGGTGATGCGACGGTCTTTCTTGGCAATGTGCGACGCAATCTTGGCAAGCGTGCGCGACGGCGCAAACCCGATGCTCACCGGGATGCCCACGTGCTTATACACCATGCGCACCAGTTCGGCCATGGCGCGATGGCACTCCTCCACGTCGTTGCTGGGCATGGCAAAGAACGCTTCGTCGACCGAGTAAACCTCCACGGCCTCGACCATGCTTCCCACGATGGCCATCACGCGGTGCGACAGGTCGCAGTAGAGCACATGGCGCGCCGAGAGTTGCACTACTTGTCGCGGGTCGGTGTGCTCGCCGATTTGAAACGCCGGGCAGCCCATGGGAATGCCCAGCGCCTTGGCCTCGTTGCTGCGCGCAATCACACAGCCGTCGTTGTTGCTAAGCACCACCACGGCACGACCGTTGAGCGACGGGTTGAACACCCGCTCGCACGACACGAAAAAGTTGTTGCAGTCAATCAGTCCGTAGAACATAGTCACATTGCGCTGCGCCGGCCAAGCCACCGCTCCACAAAGTTACTCAATTTGCCTCAATCCACCAAGCGCTCGTTTTTTGTGAGGGGTGGGGGAATGGATATTGTGCGGAAAGTTGTAACTTTGTGGAAAGAATATTTTGTGCCGATGACGGGAATTGATGAAATCGTGCGTGCTGCGCGCGAGCGGTTGGGCATTGAGCGGCTGAATGCCGTGCAGGAGGCCATGGCGGCGGCGAGCGGTCATGGCGGCGACATCGTGCTCTATGCGCCCACGGGGTCGGGAAAGACTTTGGCGTTTGCCCTTGTCTTGCTGCAAACCTTGCGGCCCGACCGCGAGGAGGTGCAGGCGGTGGTGATTGCGCCGTCGCGCGAGTTGGTGCTGCAAATTCACGACGTGCTGCGGCGGCTTGCCACGGGGCTGCGCGTGGTGTGTTGCTATGGTGGTCACGACGTGCGCACCGAGCAGCGCTCGCTTGCCGTGACGCCCCACGTCGTGGTGGCCACGCCCGGGCGCTTGCTCGACCATGTGAAGCGTGGCCATGTGAACCTCGCGGCCGCGTCGATGCTTGTCCTCGACGAGTTTGACAAATCGCTGGAATTAGGGTTTGGCGACGAGATGAGCCTGTTGCTTCACGGCATGCCCCGATTGTCGCGACGCATCCTCACCAGTGCCACGGTGATGGAAAACGTGCCGCCGTTTGTGCGCCTGCGCAACGCCGAGGTGCTCAATCTGCTCGACGTGGCTTCGGCGCCGAGCGGACGCGTGACCGTGTGGCGTGTGGAGTCGCCCACCGCCGACAAACTGGACACCCTGTGCGCGCTGTTGCTGCGCGTGGAGGCCGGTAAAGTGATGGTTTTTGTGAATTATCGCGAGGCGGTGGAGCGCGTGAGGCAGTATCTCGTGCGCCGCCACATCGTGGCCGGCGGCTATCACGGCGCACTGGAGCAAGACGACCGCGAGAAGGTGCTTGCGGCTTTTGAAAACGGCTCCTTGCCCGTGCTGGTGACGACCGACTTGGGTGCGCGCGGGCTCGATATCGAGGCCGTGGAGCATGTGGTGCACTATCACTTGCCGCTCACCGAGGCCGTCTATACCCATCGCACGGGGCGCACGGCACGCGTCGATGCCTTGGGCAACAGTTATCTCATCATCGGTCCCGACGAGGAGTTGCCGCCCTTTGTGGCGACGGCGCGCCATTTCGATGTGCAAGGGCCAGTGCTGCGCCAGCAGGTGGTGCCCACCATGGTCACACTCTATTTTCAGGCGGGGAAAAAAGAAAAGATTTCGCGCGGCGACATCGTGGGCTATCTTGTCGCTGCCGGCGAAATCCCGGCGTCGCAGGTGGGGCGCATCGTGGTCAAGGACCACTATGCCCTTGCGGCGGTGCCTCGCGCTGTGGTGCGCGATGCGCTGCCACGCTTGCAACAAGCGCGGCTCAAGGGGCGACGCGTGCGCGTGAGCCCGCTCAACGTGTAATCGTTAGTCAAGTTCGCCTTTGCCCTGGCGCACCACGACCGGTTCGCCATCGGTGCAATCGACCACCGTCGAGGGGATGGTCTCGCCGCGGCCACTGTCGATGACGATATCGACCGTGGACTGGTAGGTCTCGGCGATGAGTTCCGGCTCGCAAATGTAGTCGGTGTCGCGCCCTTCGACCGACGTGGTGAGGATGGGGTGGCCCAGCGCTTCGACGATGGCTAGCGCGATGTCGTTTTCCGGAATGCGGATGCCCACCGTCTTGCGGCCCTTGAATGCCTTGGGCAACTTGGAGAGGGCCGGAAAGATGAAGGTGAACGGGCCGGGCAAGTAACTCTTCATGAGTTTGAACTGGTTGTTGTCGAACTTGGCATACTGTGCCACCTCGCCAATGTGTGAGCAGATGATGGAGAGGTTGGTCTTGGCCGATTTCATGTCCTTGATGGCGCAAATGCGCTCAATGGCCTGATTGTTCATGGCATCGCACCCCAGAGCATAGACGGTGTCGGTGGGGTAGACCACGATGCCACCGTCGCGCAGGGTTTCCACCACCTCGTCGATGTGGCGGCGGTTGATGTTGTTTTCGAGAATTTGCAGTATCTTCATAGTCTTTCTTTAATAAATGTCGGTCTCGATGTGCGTGGCCTGCGCATATCGTTGGAGCAGCGAGGCCATCATGTCCACCGCTTGCTGCAATGGCATCTCTGGCGCAAAAGCGTTGATGCAGATTTGCACGGTGGAAGTCTCCATGGTGAACTTTGTGCGCTCCTCGTCGCTCGTGGGTGTGGCCACGCCTCCCATCTGGTCGCGATAGACGGGCATGCCCTCGATGTTGAGCGCTCCGCGCCCAATGCCGTTGTAATTCTCGCCGGCTTGTCCCACGCCCATGGTGAGCGTGTCGCCCACGATGCGGTCGGCGTCGAGGCCGCTGATGGCATATCCACTCACAATCGACACCAGATTCACCGTGTCGATGAGTGTGGTGAGGCGGTACAGCCCAAGTCCCCTGACGATGCGTCGGCACAGTTGTTCGCTGGCCACGCGGTAGCGTCCCGGGTCTTTACCCAGGGCCTTGTAGAGCCGTCGGGTGGCGGCAATCGCCGGACGCTGGTTGATGGCCAGCAGTTCGTAGCGGCTGGCCACTTGGGCCGCCGCGTCTTCAATCTCGCGCCAGAGTTCGTCGCTCGTGGGGCTGTTGACCACATGGGCGCGCACCAGGCCGATGTGCACCTCGGGGCATGCGGCGACAATGCGTTTGTCAAGTGCAATGTGAATCATCGTGCAAAGGTAAGGAATATAAACGAGACTATGGAGAAAACGTGACAAAAAACCGACGTGAGAGGACTGGAGAGGACTGAGAGGACGGGAGAGGACAAAAAAGGGGCGCCGTGCCTGATTCCTAACTCATAATTCATAATTCCTAATTGAAAAAGTTCCTAATAGAACAAGCATGTGCCGCTGTGGCGCAAAAAGTGAAAGAAAGCATATATTTCATTAGAATTTGTGGTGAATTATAGCAAATTTCGCCTCAAAAATGTAAAATGTGTTAATAAAGCGCATTTTTTGGTTCAAAAATTTGGAGGATATTTTTAGCCATTGTAATTTTGTAGCGGTTTTCATGGTATTAGTTTTTTTAAGGTTAAAAAATTCAGGCGTCGTGATGACGGTTGCACATTTTTAATGTTTAAGGTTTATGTTAATGGTATTAGAAGGTTAATTAGTTAAGCAATCCTTGGCGCAAGCCGAGGATTTTTTTTATATTTGCGGCTTGAAATGCTAATGGAGAAAGGCAACGACACTGGAGTGAGCCGTGGTGAGTTTTGGGTCATCATGGCGTGTGCTGTGTTGATGAGCGCGTTGATGCTTGTCGCCACCGCCATGAGCCCGATGCAGTTTCAGGGTTTCGACACGTTTACCTATCACGACGCTATGCGCAACTGGTCGCATTGGGCCATGGACCCCATGCGAGTGCCAGTGTATCCGCTGTTCATGCGCGGCATGGAGGTGTTGTGCTCGCGTTGGCATCTCTCGCTGTGGATTGTGCTGGCGCAGAATGTGGTGTTCCTGTTTAGCGTGGCACCCTTCCTGTGGCTTGCGCGACGCGTGGCGGGCCCCGGGCGGTTGTCGTTCTGGCTCACGATGTGCTATGCCGCTTTTCCGTGCATGCTCTACTGGAACGACCGCGTGATGACCGAGTCGCTGGCCATCGTGGGCACCGTGTTGCTGCTGAGCAGTGTGGTCAAGGCGCACGACACTGGCCGTGTGCGTCATGCCGTGGTGGCCACGGTGGTGCTCGTGTTGCTGTTGTTCATGCGTCCGGCATCACTGTTTCTACTTCCTGTGGTGGCGGTGGCGTGGTTGCTCATGGCGTGGAAACGTCCGCAAGCGCGTCGTGTCGCCGCATGGGGAGTGGGCGGTGTGGTGGCAGCGGTGCTCATGCTCATGGGCTACATGGTCGAGTTCCGGCGACACTATGGCGTAATCACCACCAGTTATGTGGGACGTCTCAACACTTATGACAACCTGCGTCGCGCCCGCCTGGTCAATGTCGAAGCCATCGGCAATGCCGAGTTGCGCGCGCTGGTAGCGAGCGGCATCGCGCAGGGCGACACGCTGCGCAACATCCAGGAGCCGTGGACCATCATTTATCGCTGGGGACCGCAGGTCATGGACGACATCATTGCCTCGTCGCTGCGGGGGCACTATCTTGACTATGCGTGCGCGCTAAGCCATCATGTGGTGGATGCTGCCCGCGAGCCCATGTTTGCCTTCTACGAGTTGAGCGACGACGGATGGATAGCGCGCCACGTGCTGCCGCCGTTCTGGTTGCTCTATGTGCTTGTGGCGGCGCACCTTGTCGCCACCGCCATCGTGTGGTGGCGCGGCAGGCAGGGCGTGGGGTGGTGGCTCTACCTGTGGCTCACGATGGTGGGTTTCAGCGCCTTGGTGACCATTCTCGTGGGGGCGCAAGACGACTATTGCCGCCTCGTGTTTCCGTTCAAGCCGGCCTATCTGCTCATGGCGGCACAACTCGTGGCGTGCTGGAAGAGAAACAAAATATTTGGTGAGTTGGCCGAGAAACAGTAACTTTGCAGTTCAATTACCAAACGGAAAAAGATGAAAAACCTCGTGATACGCGCTATGTCGGGTGCCATCTATGTGGCGCTGATGGTAGTATCAATATTGTGGCTTGAACAAGGCAACGCCACATTGTTTTTGGCCTTCTTCGCCCTACTGATTATTGTGGGCGTTGACGAGGCCGAGCGTTTGCTGTATGGAGGCGAGCAGCCGTGGCCGCTTCGTCTGCTCGACAAGATTGGGGCATTGAGCCTGTTCTGCACCTTGTTGATGTGCGGCTCTGGCGACAGTGTCGCCGCATGGATGATGTCGCCCGTGATTACCTATTTCGTGGTGCGCCTGTGCGTGCAACTGTTTCTGCCGCGTGTCAATGCCTTGCGCAGCCTGTCGGCCTCGTTTTTCGCGGTCGTCTATCTGGCCATGCCGCTTGGCTTGGTCGTGCCCATCATGACAATGGGTTTCCCGCACGTCGTGCTGGCCGTGCTTGTGCTGATTTGGCTCAACGACACGGGTGCTTACCTCGTGGGCTCCACTTGTGGGCGTCGTCGCCTGTTCGAGCGCATCTCTCCCAAGAAATCGTGGGAGGGCTTCGTGGGCGGCGTGGTGTGCTGCCTCATCGCCGCCGCTGTGGCGTGGGCGTGCCAAGTGGCGCCGCGTGAGTCCTTCGGAATCGCGTCGTGGCTCGTGCTGGCCGCCACGGTGAGCATCGTTGCCACGCTGGGCGACCTCTTGGAGTCACTGCTCAAGCGCACTGCCGGCGTGAAAGACTCGGGCAACCTCATTCCTGGTCACGGCGGCGTGCTGGACCGCATCGACAGCCTGCTGATGGTGCTACCTGCGGTGTATGTGTTGTTCAGCCTGATATCTATGCTGTGAAGTTGACTCGCGCCATCATAGCCCCGCTGGTCGCTGCCGCCATGACGATGGTCTTGTGGTCGTGCGGCAGTAGCAGCACCACGTCGACGGCGTCTCACCCCTTGCCCGACACGCTGGTGGTGGGCACGCTCTACACCCCCACGGGCTTTTTCATCGTCAGGGGCGACACCATGGGCTATGACTACGACCGCATCATCGATTTTGCTCGCGACAAGCACATCGGGCTGCGCTTCAAGGTGGCGCCGAGCATGGCGTCGCTCATCGACTCGCTGGAGCAGGGCCGCGTGGACGTGCTCGCCTGCGAAGTGCCCGTCACCGCCGAATATCGCACCCAGGTGATTAGTTGTGGCGCGCTCAACGAGACCTATCAAGTGCTCGTGCAGCACACCAGCGACACGGTGCTCACCGACGTGACCCAACTCGTGGGCCACGAAGTGTGGGTCGAGGCCGAGTCGAAATATGAGGCGCGCTTGCGCAATCTCGACGACGAACTGGGGGGCGGCATCACCATCCACTCCATCGATGCCGACACGCTGAGCGCCGAGGACCTCATCGAGATGGTCGCCCGCCACAAGGTGCGACGCACCGTGGTCGATAGCGACATCGCCCAGTTTGACCAATCCTACTACGATAGCATCGACATCTCCCTCTCGGTGAGTTTCCCGCAACGCTCGGCATGGGCAGTGGGGTTGCGCAGCCAGTGGCTTGCCGACACCATCAACGCGTGGAGTCACTCGAGCAATGCGCGCGCCTATTCCAAGAGCGCGCTCAAGCGCTACTTCGAGAAGAACAAGCGCGCCCAACTCAAGGCCGCCCAGTCGGCGCAGCGCGCCGCGCCTCCCAAGTTGACCGCCGGTGCCTTGTCGCCCTACGACGCCATCTTCAGAGCCTATAGCAAGGGAATAGGGTGGGACTGGCGCATGATAGCCGCCATCGCCTATACCGAGAGCGAGTTTAACCCACATGTGGAGTCGTGGGCCGGCGCGCGAGGACTCATGCAACTCATGCCCGCCACGGCGCGGTCCTACGGCCTCGACGAGAGCCAAATAGAGGACCCCGAATTGAGCGTGCGCGTGGCGGTGAAATACCTGGGCGAACTTGAGCACATGCTGCGCAGTCGCATCCCCAATCCCGACGAGCGAACAAAATTTGTGTTGGCCGCCTACAATGCCGGCATAGGGCACATCTACGACGCGATAGCACTGGCCGAGAAATATGACAAAGACCCCACCACCTGGGATGGTTGCGTGGAGGAGACCCTGTTGTGGAAGAGCAAGGCGCAGTACTATAACGACCCCGTGTGCCATTCCGGCTATTGCCGCGGTCGCGAGACGGTGGCCTATGTGGCTGAGGTCTTGGGCCATTACCGCGACTTCGAGCGGCGCGTCAAACCCTAATTTCCCCCCTCGGCGCAGCCTTTCCTGACCATTTTTGGCCATTCGTGCCGCGATTAATGATTTTTAGGAATATTATAGAGCGGTATTCTGATATTTTTCACTATTTTTGTGCTGTTTTTCATTGAAATAGTTACTTTTTCGGTGGTCATAGCCTTAGGAGACCACATTAGATTATCTATATGAAACAGAAATTCATTTTGTGTGCCCTCTTTGTGGCCATGGCAGTCACCGCGACCGCCGACTGGTGGGAAACCGACCGCATCGTGCGCGGAGGCCTCGAGGGGCTTGGCGCGATTCTCGCATCTCAGGAACGTCAACAACAAGCCGAGATTTTCTCACGCGAGAAGGCTCGATACGAGGCCGACTTCAACGACGCCTATTCCCATGCCAAGGAACTGGAGGCCGCCGGAGAGTGGGAACGCGCACTGGAGGAGTATGAGCAGGCGGCAACACTCAACTGCCAGTATGGCTACACCGACCAGAAGGCAATTTCAAAGAAGATTACCAGCCTCTACTCCAAGGCCGGACGCGACGATGACGGACCGAGCATCCTCAACAACAGCCAGATTACCCTCGCCGACTATTCCGCCTACCGCTATATGCAACTCAACCCCATCTGCAAGGTCGACGACAAGGTGCGCAACGCCAAGATACGCCTATATCAAGGGGAACAAGGGCGGCAAACTGCAACTCATCGGTGTGGACAACATCACTCTCTATCCTGTGCGCACTATCATCCCCTTCCCGTATCAAACTATCAGATTCGCACTCATTTTCGAACCGCTGCCCCCCGAGGCAACCGAGTTTGAATTCATCGTGCCGAAGAGCGACTGGAAGTTCAAGAAAATCCGTTGCAAGTAATTTTTTATCAATCATATTTTTTTCACAACAACTTAAAATCAAAATGAAGAAATTTTTCTATTTACTGGCCGTGATGGCCTGCGTGTTGACTGCTACAAGTCTCACCTCTTGCGGAAGTGACAACGACGAGCCCAAGCAGACTAAGGAGGCCGTCACCAAGTCGCAACTTAGCACCCCCATGTTCTACTACCGCGTTGGTAGCAGTTTCTCGGGCGGCATGATGTTCTGGTCGTTCACCGACAGCAAAGCAGCCTTCGGAACCATGCAGACTGTGGGTAAAAACATCATGCGCATCTCTTGCTCCAGCTTGTACAACTCATGGGATATACAGAACGGCAAACTCATCCTTGGTGGTAGCACCGAGTATGAGATTTACAGAAGCAAAATCAATGACGTGTATTTCGTCTTCATCAATGGCGGCGAGAACTATGCGT
This sequence comes from uncultured Bacteroidales bacterium, assembly GCA_902761475.1. Classification (GTDB taxonomy): domain Bacteria; phylum Bacteroidota; class Bacteroidia; order Bacteroidales; family Muribaculaceae; genus Sodaliphilus. The sequence continues at coordinate 6,928 of CACWKM010000015.1, read as the reverse complement.
CGAACACTCCCATTAACGGTCAGACCTTTGAGGCTGTTTTCGCCGAGATGAAGATTGACAAGGCTCTCCTTTGGAAGGCTCTCGAGCAGTCCTACCAGTCGCATCTCTGGTACGACATCACGGTCGAAGAGTAATCTCATCCGCCCAACAACCATTTTGCCGCCGCGACGTTCACCGAATCGTCGCGGCGGTTATTTGTTAAATAGGTGGGGCAAATCGCCGCATGTGCCAGCATTTTTTCGTAACTTTGCATTTCTAATTGCAATTGTATTCGCTACGATATGGATTATCAAGTGCTCTCCACCGCCGCTGACAGCCATGCGCGGGCTGGTCTCATCACCACCGACCATGGGACGATAGAAACGCCCATCTTCATGCCCGTGGGCACTGTGGGCGCCGTGAAGGCCGTGCACATGCGCGAGTTGCGCGACGAGGTGAAAGCGCAAATCATCTTGGGCAACACCTATCACCTGTATCTGCGCCCGGGCATGGACATCATTGAGCGTGCCGGTGGACTTCACAAGTTCAATAGTTGGGACCGTCCCATCCTCACCGACAGTGGTGGATTCCAGGTGTTCTCGCTGTCGGCCAACCGCAAGTTGCGCGACGAGGGGGTGACCTTTCGCAGCCACATCGATGGCTCCAAGCACCTGTTCACTCCCGAGCGCGTGGTCGACATCCAGCGTTCCATAGGCAGCGACATCATGATGGCCCTTGACGAGTGTCCGCCGGGCGACAGCGACTATGGCTATGCCCGCAAGTCGCTCGACCTGACCCATCGCTGGTTGCGTCGCGGCTGGGACCACTTCCGCGCCACGCAACCGCGTTATGGCCATTCGCAGACCTTTTTCCCCATTGTGCAAGGCTGCACCTATCGCGACCTGCGACAGGAATCGGCGCGCTTTGCCGCCGACCTGGGGGCAGAGGGATATGCCATTGGCGGACTCGCAGTGGGAGAACCCACCGAGGTGATGTATGACATGATAGAGGTGGTCAACGACATCTTGCCCGCCGACCGTCCGCGCTACCTCATGGGGGTGGGAACGCCCGCCAATATGCTCGAGGCAGTGGACCGCGGAGTGGACATGATGGATTGCGTGATGCCCACACGCAACGGACGCAACGGCATGCTGTTCACCCGCCACGGCATCATGAACATGCGCAATCAAAAGTGGGCCTCCGACTTCTCGCCCATACAGGAAGACGGCCCCGCCGAGGTGGACCGCATCTATTCGAAGGCCTACCTGCGGCATTTGTTCATCGCGCAAGAAATCCTTGCCATGCAGATTGCGAGCATCCACAACTTGGCGTTCTATCTGTGGCTCATGGGCGAAGCGCGGCGACACATCCTCGCCGGCGATTTCAAGCCCTGGAAGGAGCAAATGGTGATTGACGTGCAGCGACGCCTGTAGCGTGAAGTTTGACGCTTGAGAGAGAACGATGGCTTCCGACACGCCCCACATAGTGCCCACTTCGCAGCCCGCGCAGCAGCCCAAGCCGTTGCGCAAGCCGCTCATCAAGAAGTTTGACCTCTACATCATCAAGAACTTCTTGGGCACCTTCTTTTTTGCCATCTTGCTACTCATGGCCATCGTCATCGTGTTTGACATCAACGAGAAACTCGACGCGGTGCTCACTGCGCCGGTGCATGAGACGGTGTTCAAGTATTTCATGAACTTCCTGCCGTTCATCGCCAGCCAGTTCAGCCCGCTGTTCACCTTCATCGCGGTCATCTTTTTCACCTCGCGCCTTGCCGACCGCAGCGAAATCATCGCCATGCTGTCGAGTGGTATCAGTTTCAAGCGCCTGGCCATGCCTTACCTGTTCTCGGCCGCCATCATTGCCTTGGGCAGTTTCCTGCTGTCGGCGTTCGTGATTCCTCCTGCCAACATCAAGCGCATCGAGTACACCAACCAGTGGGTGAAAAACAAGGCGGTGACCTATGGCGACAACATCCAGTTGCAAGTGCGCCCCGGTGTGATGGCCTACATCGCTCGCTACGACAACGTGTCGCGCACGGGTTTCCGCTTCTCGCTCGAGCAGTTCGATGGCAAGACGCTTCGTTCGCGCCTCACCGCCGAGAGCGTGTCCTATGACACCCTGGGTCGCTGGCATGCCAACGGCTACGAGATTCGCGACTTCGACGGCCTGAAAGAGACCATGCGCAAGGGCGCTTCGATCGACACCGTGCTGGGCATAGAGCCTCGCGACTTCCTCATCTCGAAAAACGACGAGCAGACCCTCACCTCGCCGCAACTCAACGAATACATCGCGCGGCAAAAGCAGCGCGGCGTGGCGGGCATAAAAAGTTTCGAAATAGAATACGAGAGCCGCTTCGCCATGATTGCCGCGGCATTTATCCTCACCATCATCGGCCTGTCGCTGTCGAGCCGCAAGGTGAGGGGAGGAATGGGCATGAATATAGGTATAGGTCTGTTGTTGAGTTTCTCCTACATCCTGTTCATGACCGTCACGCAGACCTTTGCCGTTTCGGGCTACACGTCGGCGCGCGTGGCTATGTGGATACCCAACCTCGTGTATTCCCTCATCGCTATCTACCTCTATCGCCGCGCCTCACGCTGACGGCAGAAATACGTTCACGTCGGCCACTCCCACGGGGCAATTATTGGTAAAAACTACCAATTTCGGTGGGAAATTGGCGGTGTCGGTGGTTTTGGCGTCTCGCGCTTGGCTGAACTGATGGCTGCCGCGCAATTTCATGTGGCGGACGCTTTGATGGATTTTATAACGAAAACTTTCATTATCTTTGCGGTATGGAAAAGAACCGCGTGTTTCGTTTTAAGCAGTTTGCCGTTGACGACAGCCTATGCGCGATGAAGGTGGGCACCGATGGTGTGCTGCTTGGCGCGTGGGCTCCGGTGGATGGTGTGCGGCGTGTGCTCGACGTGGGCACTGGTTGCGGCGTGATAGCGCTCATGGTGGCTCAGCGCGCCCCGCAAGCGCTCATCGATGCCATCGACATCGACGTGCAAGCGGCGCAGCAGGCGATGGCCAACTTTGCCTCGTCGCCGTGGGGCGAACGGCTGAGCGCGCGGCAGTGCGACTTCAACGAATTGGCCGCCACGATGTCCTCGACCTACGACCTGGTGGTGTGCAACCCGCCGTTTTTTGCCGATGGCGTGATGCCTCCCGACGACCGCCGCTCGCTAGCCCGCCACGGCACGTCGCTCACCCTCGAGCAGTTGCTCAATGGGGCAGAGCGGTTGCTCACTCCGCAAGGGCGCTTGGCCATGGTCACTCCCGTTGAGGCGCGACCGCTGGTCATGGAGCATTGTGCCTATCATGACCTGCGGGTGAATGGACTCACCGAGGTGGTCCCCGTGGAGGGACGTGCCCCCAAGCGACTGCTGTGGCTGTGCTCGCGCATGTCGACGCCCTTGCGTGCTAACGTGCTCGTGATGACCGCGCAAGGCTCGTTCACCCAGCCCTATGTGGACCTGGTGCGAGACTTCTACTTGAAAATGTAACAGACCCATCGCAGTGTGGCACGTTTTTTGCATATTTAGTTGTTTGAACTGCTGTCGTGGCGAGGAAAATGCACCTGTTTAGCATTTTTTCACGCAACAAGAGTTCACAAACTGCTATTTTATTAGTAATTTGGCAGTCCGATAGATTAAACTTGCCCCTCGTGCAAGGGTCTAATGGAAAAAGAATGAGAGACGAAGAAATATGTACAACACACAAAAGTTTAATAAATATCACGTAAAGACTATGAAATTCAGAATCGCAACCATGTGCGCCCTCATGTTGGGCGCCAGTTTCATGGTCCACGCTCAGGACTATGACGACATCTACTCCGATGGTAACGACGGGCAGACGCAGGTAGTAACTACCGTGAAGCAAGTGAAGCAAAATCCGCAGCGTGTGAACGTGGTTGACTATCGAAGCGGTGTGCCTGTTCGCTACAGCACCACGGTGCAAAAGAACTATCAGAACGAGCGCGACGTCGACGAGTACAACCGTCGCGGCGCCTATGATGGTGTGGGCTTGAATGATGCTTATCCTGCCGACTCCACGGCGATACTCAACGAGGATGGCTCGTTTGCCAACACCCGTCGTTTGGAGCGTTTCTACGACCCCGACGTGGTGGTTCGCAGTACCGATGGCGAGTTGGTAGAACTGTACTATAACCGAGCCAACACCCCCGACATCACCATCGTCTTTGACGGCGGTTATCCCTATTATGGTCCGACTTGGCGCTATGGTTGGTACACGAGTTGGTACGATCCCTGGTATGATCCCTGGTATTACGATCGTTGGTACACCCCGTGGGGCTATACATGGCGCACCGGCTGGTACGGTGGCTGGTATGGTGGCTGGTATGCTGGTTGGTATGGCTGGCGTCCCTATCACTATGGCTGGGGCGGCTACTATGGCTACCGTGGTTGGCCTCATCACTATCGCGACCACGGCTACCACTATGCTAGTTGGGGACGTGACCATGGCCGACTGGGCGGTGGACGCACACCCGGACACATCTATCATGGCAGTTCCTCACGATTGGGCGGCAACCGTTCCACCGGACGTGTGGGTGCTGGCGGCTCGGGAACGCATCGTCCTGGCTATGCCACGAGTGGCAACTTGGGTCATGGCAGCGGACGCGTGGGCGTGAATCGCACGACGCAAGGCGTTTCGCGTGGCAGCATGGGCACTTCGGGACGTCGTCCCGGCTACGCCACTGGAGGTTCGAGCCCGTCATCGCGCGGTAGTTCGTCGTGGGGCGGCTCGCGGAGTTCGTCGCGCAGCAGCGGCTACTCCGGCGGTTCGCGCAGCAGCGGCTACTCGGGCGGTGGCTACTCGGGCGGCGGACGCTCTGGCGGTGGCTTCTCGGGTGGCGGACACTCGGGTGGCGGACACTCGGGAGGTGGCTTCTCGGGAGGCGGAGGTCGCAGGCGTTAGGCTATAGTTTATTGAATAACATCAATCACATGAATAATATGAAGAAATTAGCATTAGCACTCATGGCCTGCGGCATGGCGTTGGCCGCCACTGCTCAAGACGCGTTCGACGTGTTGCACCTGTCGACCACCCAACTCCGTGGCACCTCGCGCTACATGTCCATGGCCGGTTCGTTTGGCGCCCTGGGCGGCGACATCTCGGTACTCAATCAAAACCCTGGCGGTATAGGTGTTTATCGCAGCAGCGACCTGAGCATCACGCTGAGTTTGGATTTGAACAGCGCCGAGAGCGTGGGCAGCGAGAAAATAAGCCACACCAAGTTCAACGTGAACAACATCGGTTATGTGGGCGCGATGAAGGTGAACAGCGACGTGCTCAAGAACTTCAACTGGGGCTTCAGTTATAACCGCAACAACTCCTTCCATCGCCACTATCGCGGCGGCATAGGCAACATTGAGACCTCGTTGAGCAACTACATTGCCGCTCAACTCAATGCCGAGGGCTACACTCCTGCCGACCTGGAGTCGCGCACGGGCTTCAATCCCTACTTCGATGGCTATGCTCCCTGGATAGGCATCGTGAGTTACGGCCTCAAGCCCACCAAGGGCACTACCAAGCCCAACATCGTGAACCAGAACGGCAGCCAGATGCAGGGCCTCTATGGCGATGGCACCTATGGCATTGCCGAGTATGAAATCGACGAGCGCGGCTACACCGACGAGTTCTCGATTGCCTTTGGCGGCAATTTCGTTAACACCGTCTATTGGGGCGCAACCGTGGGCATCATCGACATGGACTACAAGAGTTACGCTTACTATGGCGAGTCGCTCGAGAAAGCCTATGTGCTCGACGGCACCAAGTTCGACAACTCCATGTGGGCTGCCTATGGCTACGAGAATGTGAACCGCACCCGCGGTAATGGTTACAACTTCAAGTTGGGCGTGATTGTGAAGCCAGTGAACGAGTTCCGCTTTGGCTTGGCGTTCCACACTCCCACCTTCTTCAAACTCCACGACGACTACTATGTGGTGGGCGCTATGGAGGCCGGTAAGGGCGACGTGACCACAATGGCCGGTACCAAGGGCTCCAACGATGGCTACTCGCATCGCGTGTACTACAAAATCAAGACCCCGTGGCGCTTCATCGGTAGCGTGGCTGGCGTGATTGGCAAGCAAGCCATGGTGAATCTCGACTATGAGTATGTGGGCAATCAGACCATGCGCGTGGGCGAGGAGAACGGTCCCGACTATAGCGACGTGACCGCACGCGTGAAGGAATACTTCCAGCCGTCGCACATCGTGCGCCTGGGTGCCGAGTTCCGCATCAACCCCAGTTGGAGTCTCCGCGCTGGCTACTCCTACAAGACCACGCAGGTGAAGGACGACATGGACAAGGCACGCATGGACGTGGTGACGGTGTCGAACAATCCGGCCTACCAGTACGACAACTCCGAGCAGCACATCACCGCTGGCTTGGGCTATCGCTACAAGGCATTCTATGCCGACCTGGCCTATGTGCACCAGTATCGCAAGAGCGTGTACAACGCCTTCTCACCCATCGTGAGCGCCGGCGAGCCCAACCTTGCCGCCGACATCAAGGACCACAACAATCGCATTTCGCTCACACTGGGCTATCGTTTCTGATTGCGAGCGTTGGCTCCCCGACAACACATTCCCCCGCTCCCCACAACAGGGCCGCGGGGGAATTCTATTATATATTAGGAATTAGGGGGCAAACAACGAATTTCACGGATTTATTCAATGAGGAATTATGAATGAGGAATTATGAATGAGGAATTATGAATTAGGAATTATGAATTAGGAATTGAACAACGAATTTCACGGATTTATTCAATTATGAATTAGGAATTATGAATTAAAACAACGAATTTAACGGATTAAACGGATTATTTGTGACGTGTTGAACAGGAATTCGTGGAATCCGAGTAATTCGTTGTTTTTTTCAAGTCTGCGGCCCACTGTAGGGACATGCCGTGGCATGTCCGCGA
>CACWKM010000014.1 GCA_902761475.1 uncultured Bacteroidales bacterium | reverse complement strand
TGAGCGGCGGCGAGCGTCGACGCCTCTATCTGGCCACCGTGCTCATGCGCAAGCCCAACTTCCTCATCCTCGACGAGCCCACCAACGACCTCGACATCGCCACGCTGGAAATCCTCGAGGACTATCTGGCGCACTTCGGGGGATGCGTGATTATCGTGAGCCACGACCGTTTTTTCATGGACCGCACGGTGGACCACACCTTCGTGATGCTCGGCAACGGCCACATCAAGGATTTTCCAGGCAACTATAGCGAATATCGCGCTTGGGTCAAGGCGCACGAAACGCCTGCCGCCGCCAGCGCGCCAAAACCGGCCTCACAACGCCGACCCGACCGTGAGCGCGCGCCGCGCCTCACCTACAAGGAGCGGAAAGAGTTGGAGCAACTCACCGCCACCATCGAGCAACTCACCAGCCTCGACGCCCTCTTCGCCGGCGGACAGCCCATCGACGACATCCACGCCCAGGCCACCCGCTACCAGCAACTGAAACAGGAACTCGACGAGGCCGAGATGCGATGGCTCGAACTCACCGAGAAAGATGAGGCCAGCAAGGCCGATGCATAAGGCCGAAACATTTTTTTTTCGCTTTTTCAACAAAAAACGCTATCTTTGTGAGATGATTGCGCACTGAGGCTCACCAAGGAGCGCAAACATCGACAAGTAAATGTACTTTCAACACACTTAACAACCAATATTTCACAACGTCATGCTTATCATTGGCATCGCCGGCGGAACCGGCTCGGGCAAGACTACGGTCGTGCGCAAAATCATTGAACGCCTGCCACAGGGCGAAGTGGGCATTATCTCGCAAGACTCCTATTATAAGGATTCCAGCCATGTCCCCATCGAAGATCGCCAAAAAATCAATTTCGACGAGCCCGCAGCATTTGATTGGGACCTCCTGTTCAAGCACCTGAAAATGCTCAAGCAGGGCGAGGCCATCGAAATGCCCACCTACAGTTACCTCACCTGCTCTCGCCTCCCCGAGACCGTGCACATGGAACCACACGACGTGGTGCTCATTGAGGGCATCCTCGTGCTGAGCGACCCCCGCCTGCGCAAGATGATGGACATCAAGGTGTTTGTCGACGCCGATGGCGACGACCGCCTCATTCGCGTCATTTCGCGCGACTGCATTGAGCGCGGCCGTACGGCACAAGAGGTGATTGACCGCTACCAAAGCGTGCTCAAACCCATGCACCTGCTCCACATTGAGCCGGCCAAGCGCTACGCTAACATCATCGTGCCCGAAGGCGGACACAACGAGGTGGCCATCAACCTTATCACCGACTACATCAAGGGCAGGCTGGGCATAGCCACCAAGTGACACCATGCTGCGACTACCCTGGAAACGAAAGTCGACCCCCGACACCGCCCCCCAACGGCGGCCCGATAGCGACGAGGTAGCCCGCGAGTTGCAACAAGCGGGCGACAACGGCACGTTGGTACTCACCACCGACAACCTGGTGAAGAAATACCACCAGCGCACCGTGGTGAACCACGTCTCCATCGAACTGCATCAGGGCGAAATCGTGGGACTGCTCGGGCCTAATGGCGCAGGGAAAACCACCACGTTCTACATGACCACGGGGCTTGTGGTTCCTAATAGCGGCCGCGTGTTTCTCAACGACGTGGAAATCACCAAGCTGCCCGTTTACAAGCGCGCGCAGTTAGGCATCGGATACCTCCCGCAGGAGGCATCGGTGTTTCGCACGCTCACCGTGGAGGACAACATCCGCTTGGTGCTGGAGATGACCGACACCACCCCCGAGTATCAGCGCGACCGCCTGGAACAACTCATCTCGGAGTTCCACCTCCAGAAGGTGCGCAACAACCTGGGTAACCGCCTGAGCGGTGGTGAGCGACGACGCACTGAGATTGCGCGCTGCCTGGCCATCAATCCGCGTTTCATCATGCTCGACGAACCGTTTGCCGGCGTCGACCCCATTGCCGTGGAGGACATCCAGAGCATCGTCTATAGCCTCAAGAGCAAGAACATAGGCATCCTCATCACCGACCACAACGCTCCTGAGACGCTCTCCATCACCGACCGCGCCTACCTCCTGTTTGAGGGAAAAATCCTCTATCAAGGAACCAGCGAGGAACTTGCCGTGAATCCCGTGGTGCGTGACAAGTACCTGGGCCACAACTTTGAGTTCCGACGCAAAAAATTTGATTGAAAAGGCTTTTGCCACCGTTCACTCACTAAAAATTCTTCAATCTCCAGCAAGTGATACAGACGTTTATTGCCCTGACCATCGTTGCCCTCGCGCTATGCGTGGTGTTGTGGCGCACCGTGAAGACACTGCGTGGCGGTGGTCATCACTGCGACAGTTGTCCGCATTGCGCCGGCTGTTCACAATCCACTCCCACCTGCCACACCACTTGCCCACACATGAGCAAGAAGTCATAACTCTCACAGCACTTCATCACACCACCCCGCCTTGAAAAAGTATCTCGTCACTGGCGCAGCCGGTTTCATCGGCAGCAATTTCTTGAAATACGTTCTCGCTCGCTATGGCCACGACATCGAGGTCGTTGTGCTCGATGCGCTCACCTATGCAGGCAACCTCGACTCCATCAAAGAGGAGATTGCCCTGCCCAACGTCACATTTGTTCGCGGCGACATAGGCGACCGCCAACTCGTGAGCGACCTGCTGGCGCGCCACGATGTGGACTTCATCGTGAACTTTGCCGCCGAGAGCCATGTGGACCGCAGCATCAGCAACCCGCGCCTGTTTCTCGAGACCAATGTGCTGGGCACGCAGAATCTGCTCGACTGTGCCCGCCAGACATGGCTTGACGGCCACGACGAACATGGCGCTCCACGCTACCGCGAGGGGAAGAAGTACTTGCAAATCTCCACCGACGAGGTGTATGGCTCGCTCACCAAGGACTTCGACGAGCCACAGCCGCTGCAACTGCCCAGCGACCTCGACAGCGTGACAGGTGGCCGCGACGACCTCAAGACCTACGGCCGCCAATTCTTCACCGAAGAGACTCCGCTGGCTCCACGGTCGCCCTACTCCGCCTCCAAGACCAGCGCCGACCTGCTCGTCATGGCCTATCATGAGACCTACGGGCTGCCAGTGAACATCACGCGGTGCAGCAACAACTATGGCCCCTACCACTTCCCCGAGAAACTCATCCCGCTCATCATCAACAATCTGCTCAGCGGCAAGCAACTCCCTGTGTATGGAAAGGGTGCGAATGTGCGCGACTGGCTCTATGTGACCGACCACTGCAAGGCCATCGACATGGTGCTGCGCAATGGACGCATTGGTGAGGTGTACAACATAGGCGGTTTCAACGAGGAGAGCAACATCAACATTGTTCGGCTGGTCATCGACATCATGGCACGCATCATGCGCGAGGAGCCACACTACCAGCGGTTGCTCGACGGCAGTGTCGACGACATCAACTATTCCCGCATCACCTTTGTCACCGACCGCCCAGGTCACGACATGCGCTATGCCATCGACCCCACCAAGATAGCGCGCGAACTGGGATGGTTCCCCGAAACGCCTTTCGCCATCGGCATTGAGAAGACCATTAGATGGAACCTCGACCACCGCGACTGGGTGGAACGCGTCACCTCGGGAGCCTACCAGCAATACTACGACGAGATGTACGGCAACCGATAGCGGGCGTTCTCACTTTCACACCGTTCATTCACCTGTGAAGACTCACATCATGGCGAGTTTTCACTCTTAGTGTCGTCTATAGGCAACTCTGTGGGTTAAAGATGGGTTAAATTGGGCGGTTTGCTTTCATGATTGCGAAGTTATTCGTACATTTGTAGGTTATATTGCCAGTATTTTACAATTGCAACGAATGGAACAACAACGCAACATAGCCATCTTGGGCAGCACGGGGTCAATAGGCCGTCAAACGCTTGACATCGTAGCAGAGTATCCGCAACTGTTCAAGGCCCATCTGCTTGTGGCGCACACGAGTGCCGACTTGCTCATTGAGCAGGCACTGCGTTTCATGCCTCGCGTGGTGATTATCGCCAGCGAGTCGCATTACGACAAAGTGCGCGCGGCACTCTCCCACCTGCCCATCGAGGTGCGCACGGGTAGCCATGCCATCGCCGAGGCCGTCGTGGACCCGCTCATCGACACAGTGGTGACAGCCATGGTGGGTTATAGCGGCCTGGAATCGACCATTGCCGCCATCAAAGCCGGCAAACGAATTGCCCTGGCCAACAAGGAGACGCTGGTGGTGGCAGGAGAACTCATTGAGCAACTGCTGGCCACCTCGCCAAGCAAACTTTACCCCGTGGACAGCGAGCACGGCGCATTCTATCAGTGCCTCATGGGCGAACGCCGCGACGACGTGGCCAAACTCATCCTTACTGCCTCGGGAGGGCCTTTCCGCACCACGCCGCGCGAACAACTCGAGACCATGCGCGCCGCCGATGCCCTCAAGCACCCCAACTGGAGCATGGGCGCAAAAATCACCATCGACAGTGCCACCATGATGAACAAGGGCTTTGAGATGATTGAGGCGCGATGGCTATTTGGCATTGCTCCTCGCGACATCGAAATCGTGGTGCACCCACAGTCCATTGTGCATTCCATGGTGGAGTTTGTCGACGGCTCGGTGAAAGCACAACTCGGTCTGCCCGATATGCATCTGCCCATCCGCTTTGCTCTGGGACTGCCCGAAGGACGCTTGCGCAGCGATTGTCGCAAGATGACGATAGACGACTATGCCAACCTCACCTTTGAGCGGCCCGACATGGACAAATTCCCCTTGCTGCGCACAGCCTACGATGCCGCAGCAGTGGGTGGAACGGCACCCTGCACGATGAACGCCGCCAACGAGATTGCCGTGGCTGCTTTCTTGCACGACAAGATTGGCTTTAACGACATTTATCGCATTATTGAGCGCACACTCACACGCGTACCAGTGATTCAACACCCCACCTACAACGACTTTGTGGCCACCAACGAAGAGGCACGACGCATTGCCGTCTCGCTCATCGACTAACGACAAGCCACACTCTTTCACGCACAAAAACAAATCACACTGACTAATGAATTTCATCAACAATATTGTAGATATTTTCGGTTCTGCCACATTCTGGATCAAGGCACTCGAGATGATATTGGCCTTGAGTTTGCTGGTTATCATTCACGAGTTTGGACACTACTCGTTTGCCCGCCTGTTCAAGGTGAGGGTCGAGAAGTTCTATATGTTCTTCAACCCCAAGTTCTCCATCTTGCGTTGGGACCCTAAGCGTCACATCCTCGACCTGTTCAAGCGCAACCCCGACGAGGACCCCAAGGACCCTAAGGACCTTAAAGACCTTAAAGACCCTCAAGACCCTCAAGACCCTCAAGACCCTCAAGACGACAATTCCTCGTCGAGTTGGCGCGACACGATTTATGGCATCGGTTGGGTGCCTCTGGGCGGCTATTGCTCCATCGCCGGCATGATTGACGAGACCACCGACTCCTCGCAACTGAGCGAGAAGGCCCAGCCGTGGGAGTTCCGCTCACGACCGGCATGGCAACGCTTCTTCATCATGGTGGGCGGCGTGTTGTTCAACTTCCTGCTGGCCATGGTCATCTACGCTGGCATCGTCTATGCCGTGGGCGAGAGTTACATCCGCTTTACCGATGCCACCGAGGGCATGCAGTTTGGCGAGGTAGCCCACAAGGCAGGATTTATGGATGGCGACATCCTGCTCGCTGCCGACGGCAAGCCCCTGGAATATTACAACAGCGGTGACTTACAGGCCATGCTCACGGCACACACGGTGACCGTGCTGCGCAACCACACCGACACGGTGGCCATTCAGTTGCCCAATGACTTCGTGTTCCAAGCCAACAAAGCCGCCGAGGACGGCGAGCCGTTCATGGACTATCGCATGCCGGTGGTGGTGGAACAAACTCAGGGCAACATGGGTGCCGCGCGCGCCGGATTGCAAAGCGGCGACCGCATCCTCGCCGTGGCCAACGACACGACACCGTCCTACAGCGAACTCACCGCTGCCCTCACGGCAGCCAAGGGCACTACCGTGCCAGTGAAATTCTTGCGCGACGGCAAACTCATGCAACGTGATGTGGCGGTGGACAACGATGGCAAACTGGGCATTCAACTGCGTTCGCCCGACAAGGTCTACAACGTGGTGGTGAAACACTACAACTTGCTGCAAAGCATTCCGCGCGGCATCAAGATGGGCTGAGACAAGGCAGTGAAGTACGTCAAGAGCCTGTCGCTGGTGTTCAGCAGCGAGGGCGCAAAGAGCCTGGGCGGATTTGGTGCCATAGGCAGCATCTTCCCCGAGAAGTGGAATTGGCTCTACTTCTGGGAAATCACCGCTTTCCTCTCGGTCATCTTGGCTGTGATGAACATCCTGCCCATCCCCATCCTCGATGGCGGCTACGTGCTGTTCCTGCTCATTGAGATGGTGACCGGCTGGAAGCCAAGCATGAAATTTATGGACATCGCACTTCGCATCGGCTTGTGGCTGCTCATCGGCCTCATGCTCTATGCCAACCTCAACGACATCTATCGTTTTATCCTCAAGTAACGCCTCACGACTATGACCACTACCTACAAACCCGTCACCTTGCATCGCGGCAAGGAGGAATCGCTCAAGCGCTTTCACCCATGGGTGTTCTCGGGCGCCATTGCCAATGCCGACCCCAGCATCGAAGAGGGCGACCTGGTGAGCGTCTACACGTCGACCGGCACCTTGCTGGGCAACGGCCATTCGCAAGTGGGCAGCATCGCGGTGCGTATGCTCACCTTCGACGACACTGCCATTGACGAGGCGTTCTATCGCCAGCGCTTGCTCGACGCCTTCAAGGTGCGCCAGTCGCTGGGGCTGCTGCGCGACGACAACAATGCCTTCCGCCTGGTTCATGGCGAAGGCGATTTCCTGCCAGGATTGGTAGTGGACATCTACGGACATACCGCCGTCTTGCAGGCCCACTCGCCCGGCATGCACTTCGCCCGGCACACCATTGCACACGCCCTCACCCAATTGCCCGGCTCACTGGTGCAAAACGTCTATTACAAAAGCGAAACCACCCTGCCCTATAAGGCTCACCTCGACCCCGTGAACGAGTATATCGTGGGCGATTTTGACACCGACGTGGCCATGGAGAATGGCCTGCTCTTCCATGTGGACTGGCTCAAAGGGCAAAAGACCGGTTTCTTTGTCGACCAGCGCGAAAATCGCAAGTTGGTGGAGCGTTACGCCGCGGGGCGACGCGTGCTCAATATGTTCTGCTACACCGGAGGCTTCTCCTTCTATGCGCTGCGCGGCGGCGCGGTGGCGGTCGATTCGGTCGACAGTTCGGCCAAGGCGGTGAGCCTGACCAATGCCAACGTGGAACTGAACTTCCCTGGCGACACGCGCCATCGTGCGTTTGCCGAGGACGCGTTCAAGTATCTCGATGCGATGCAAGTCGGCACCTACGACCTCATCGTGCTCGACCCGCCTGCTTTTGCCAAGCACAAGAGTGCGCTGCGCAACGCCCTGGTGGGTTATCGTCGCCTCAACGCACGAGCATTTGAAAAGATAGCCCCGGGCGGCATCTTGTTCACCTTCTCTTGCTCACAAGCGGTCAACAAGGAGCAATTCCGGCTAGCGGTGTTCAGCGCGGCAGCACAAAGCGGACGGCGCGTGCGCATCCTGCACCAACTCACACAACCCGCCGATCACCCCATCAACATCTACCATCCCGAGGGAGAATACCTCAAGGGGCTGGTGCTCTATGTGGAATAATTATTAAACAACAACAATATCACGACGAATGAAAAACCTTATCATTGGCGCCGCAATGGTTGCCCTCTCAACGACAGCAATGGCACAGACCAGCGATTTCAACTACAACGTGGACCGCTTTGCCGACATCGAAGTACTCCGCTATCAAGTGCCCGGGTTTGAGGACCTGAGCCTGAACCAAAAGAAACTTGTTTACTACTTGCAAGAAGCCGCCCTGCAAGGCCGCGACATCCTCTTCGACCAGAACTGCAAGTACAACCTGATGGTTCGCCAGACCCTCGAGGCCATCTACAAGAACTATGCCGGCGACAAGCAAGACAAGGATTATCAGGCATTCATGGTCTACCTCAAGCAAGTGTGGTTTGGCAATGGTATTCACCACCACTACTCATGCGACAAGTTCACTCCCGGTTTCACCCAGAACTGGTTCGACAAGCAACTGGCCGCCGTTCCTGCCGCTCAGTTGCCGCTCGCCGGAGCCACCATGCAAGCGTTCACCGCCACGCTTCACCGCGTGATTTTCGACCCCACGTTCATGGCCAAACGCGTGAACCAGGCCGATGGCGAGGACCTCATTCTCACCTCGGCCAACAACATGTATGAGGGCGTGACGCAACAAGAGGTGGAGGCCTACTTCGATAAGATTAAAGACCCGTCGGACCCCACCCCCGTCATGTACGGCCTCAACACCAAGGTGGTGAAGGAGAATGGCAAGGTGGTGGAAAAGCCCTATAAGTTGGGTGGCATCTATTCGCAAGCCATCGAGAAAATCGTCTATTGGCTGGCCATGGCCGCCACTGTGGCCGAGAATCCCGCACAGCGCGCCTACATTGACCGCCTTGTGGAGTTCTACGTCACCGGCTCGCTCAAGACCTTCGACGAATACTCCATCATGTGGGCCGAAGAGACGAAAAGCGACATTGACTTCATCAATGGCTTCATCGAGAGTTACGGCGACCCGCTGGGCATGACCGGCTCGTGGGAGAGCATCGTGAACTTCCGCAACCTCGCTGCTTCGCACCGCACCGCGCTCATCAGCGACAACGCACAATATTTCGAGAGCAATTCGCCCGTCGACAACCGCTTCAAGAAAGAGAACGTGAAGGGCGTGAGCGCCAAGGTCATCAACGCCGCCATCCTAGCTGGCGACAGTTATCCCTCGACGCCCATCGGTATCAACTTGCCTAACAGCAACTGGATTCGTGCCGCTCACGGCTCAAAGTCGGTGTCGCTCGAAAACATTACCGACGCCTACAACCAGGTGGCTGCCGGCACTGGGTTCAACGAGGAGTTTGCCTTCAGCAAGAAAGAGGTGGAACTCATGCGCAAGCACTTGGCCCTCGCCGATAAACTCCACACCGACCTTCACGAGTGCCTGGGACACGCCTCGGGCAAACTGCTGCCGGGCGTTGACCAAGACGCGCTCAAGGCCTATGGCTCCACCCTGGAGGAAGGACGCGCCGACCTGTTCGCACTCTACTACCTGGCCGACCCCAAACTCATCGAACTGGGCATCTTCACCGACCCCGATACTTACAAGGCCGAGTATTACAAGTACATCATGAATGGTCTGCTCACCCAACTCACCCGCATTGAGCCAGGCAAGGACATCGAAGAGGCCCACATGCGCAATCGCAAGTTCATCAGCGAGTGGTGCTATGAGCACGGCAAGCGCGACAAGGTGATTGAACTGGTGAAACGCGGCGGCAAGACCTATGTGAAAGTAAACGACTACGAGAAGTTGCGCAAACTCTTTGCCCAACTCCTTGCCGAGGTGCAACGCATCAAATCGACCGGCGACTATGAGGCTGGCCGCGCACTGGTCGAGACCTATGGCGTGAAGGTGGACCCCACCATCCATGCCGAGATTTTGGCTCGTTACAAGAAGTTGAACATCGCGCCCTACAAGGGTTTCGTGAACCCCATCTACACCGCCGTGACCGACGAGATGGGTAACATCACCGACGTGACCATCTCCTATGGTGAGAACTACGTGGACCAGATGCTCCGCTACTCGCGCGACTACTCCCCGCTCACCAAGTAATTCACCCAATATATCTCACTCACTACTAAACACATCAGCACCGTCATGCTACAATCAATGACAGGATTCGGCAAAGCCTCGGCAGTGGTTGCCGACAAGAAAATCACTGCCGAGGTGAAGTCGCTCAACAGCAAGCAGGCCGACTTGGCCGTGCGCTTGCCTCAAGCCTATCGCGAGATAGAGTTTGAACTTCGCGCCGCCATCACCAAGCGGCTGCAGCGCGGCAAGATTGACCTCTGGATTCATGTGGAGCCCATCGTCGACAATGCCGCAGCCATCATCAACGTGCCCCTGCTGCAACAATACAAGGCACAAATCGAAGCGGCCGCCACAACCCTCAACATCGCTACGCCCACCGACTGGTATGCCACCCTCTTGCGACTCCCCGATGCGCTCAAGAGCGAGAGTAACGACAGCGAAGCGGACGAAGACGAGTTGCAGGTCGTGAGGCAAGTCGTGGAGCAAGCGCTCGACGAACTGGTCGCCTTCCGCACTCAGGAAGGGGCACGGCTGCAAATTTTCTTCGACGAGAAAATTGCCGCCATAGGCCAACTGCTCGACATCGTGCCACAATATGAGCAGCCAAGAGTGGAAAAAATCAAGGCCCGCATCATCGAGGCGCTTGAAAAAATCGACGCCGTGAAATATGACAACAATCGCCTGGAGCAGGAACTCATCTTCTACATCGAGAAACTCGACATCAGCGAGGAGAAACTGCGCCTGGCCAACCATCTGAAGTATTTCACCGCCACCATGTGCGAGGAGGCCGTGGGGCAAGGCAAAAAACTGGGATTCATCGCTCAGGAAATGGGCCGCGAAATCAACACCTTGGGCTCTAAGGCTAATCAAGCCGAACTGCAAAAGGTGGTGGTGAATATGAAAGACCACTTGGAGCAAATCAAGGAGCAGGTGCTCAATGTGCTTTAACAGGCTACACATTATATAATAAAGATATCGCATCGACATGGCAGGAAAACTTATTATCATCTCGGCGCCCTCGGGCACTGGCAAGACGACCATCGTCAACGAAGTGATGAAAGACCCGTCGCTTCGCTTACAGTTCTCCATCTCGGCCACCACTCGCCCCCCGCGTGGCACCGAGCAGAATGGTGTGGAATACTACTTTCTGAGCGTTGACGAGTTCCGCCGCGAAATCGAGGCCGACGCGTTCGCCGAGTATGAGGAGGTGTATCCCGGGCGTTACTATGGCACGCTCAAGCGCGAAATCGCCCGCATCAACGAGAAGGGCAACAATGCCATCCTCGACGTGGACGTGATGGGCGGCCTGCGTGTGAAACGCATCTATGGCGACCACGCACTGGCCATCTTTATCGCCCCGCCCAGCATTGCCACGCTGCGCGAACGCCTTGAGCGGCGCGGCACCGACTCGCCCGAGGAGATTGACAAGCGTATCGCCAAGGCAGAGTTTGAACTGGCGCAAGCACCAGGCTTCGACCACCGCGTGGTGAACGACGTGCTCAGCGAAGCGGTGAACCAGGTTCACCAACTCATTGCCGACTTCATGCAGCAATAAGGACAGCATGCGAATAGGTATTTTGGGCGGCTCGTTCGACCCCATCCATGTGGGGCACGCCATCATTGCCAGTTACATCATGCGCCACACCTCGCTCGAGCAATTGTGGCTCATGGTCACTCCCGAAAATCCGTGGAAGGAGGGGCAACTGCATGCCTCGGAACTCCACCGGCTTCGCATGACCGAGTTGGTGACGCGGCACATCGAGGGCGTGACCACCAGCGCATTTGAAATGCAGTTGCCGCGACCGTCCTACTCGGTAGACACCTTGCGGGCGTTGCGCGAGCGATTTCCGCAACACGAATTCGTGCTCGTGATTGGCGCCGACAACTGGGTAGAGTTTGACCGCTGGCGCGACCACGAGGAGATTTTGCGCCACCACCATGTGATGGTGTATCCGCGGCTGGGCTACGACATCCAGGTGCCTGACGAACTGCAAGAGCGCGTGACCATCGTCCAGGCGCCCATCATTGAGGTGTCGTCAACCATGATTCGCCAGGAACTGCAACAAGGCCACGACGCCACTTTCTATGTCACCGACGAGGTGAACCGCTACATCGTTAAGAACCACCTTTACATGCCACTGTGAAACCACATGGAACGCAAAGAAAACAAATTGAGTGCCAATAGCCTGACATTTATTGCGCTCACCAACGAATATTGCCACGCCGTGGAGCAGGTGCTGCACATGGACCGCGACCAGTTTGTGGCGCAAATGCTCAAACTCTTGCCCCGCATCTACATCACGGCAAGCGACACCGACGCCATGGCAGGCTATGGCGACTTCTACATGGAGCAGGCCCTCGAGGAAGATGCCTACGACCAGATTCGCGACGCCATCGCCGCACTCATGGCCGAGGAGGACGTCTATCTCGAGGTCATGGTGGAAGACATGAAGTACAGCGACACCCCCATCGCCACCGCGGTGAGCGAGAACCTGGCCGACCTGTATCAAGAGTTCTTCAACTTTGTGCAAGCCGTGAAGGACGCGCCCACCGAAGTGCAACAAGAACTCATTGAGCAATGCAAGGAGCACTTCATTGACTACTGGGGCCAAACGCTCGTGAACGTGCTCCGTGCGCTACACCACCTCTACTACACCACCTGAGCAACAACAAGACACCAAACTAATAACAACCAACGACCATCATGAACCACCCTCACATTGACTCACTGCTGCGCTTCATGGATGCCAGCGTGTGCAACTTTTGGGCCGTTGCCACCTTGAAACAATGGCTTTCGCGCCACGGCTATCGTGAGCGCCAACTCGCCGACTCGCTTAACGACGTGCAGCCTGGCGAGAAATTTTTTGTCACCAAGAACGATTCGGCCCTCTTTGCCGTGCGCGTGGGTCGCAAGTCGCCTGCCGAGACGGGCTTTAAAATCATTGCTGCCCACAGCGATTCGCCGTGCTTCCGCGTGAAGCCCAACGCCGCCATGACCAGTGGCGACGGACTGGTGCGCCTCAATACCGAGGTCTACGGAGGACCCATCCTCTACACCTGGTTCGACCGTCCGCTCTCCATCGCGGGACGTGTGTTGCTCAAGGGCAAGGACGCACTGCATCCCGTCACACGACTGCTCAAAGTGGAGCGCCCGCTGCTCAACATCTCGCACCTGGCCATCCACTTCAATCGCGCCGTGAACGACGGCAATCCGCTCTCGCGCCAGCACGACATGCTGCCCATCATCGCCCGCCTCAACTCGACCCTCGAGGCCGATGACCTGCTCATGCGACTGGTGGCCAAAGAACTGGGAGTGCTTCAGAGCGAAATCATCGACTTTGACCTGCTGCTCTACGATGTGCAGCCGGCTTGCCTGTTTGGCTACCACAACGAGTTCATCTCCTCGGGACGCCTCGACGACCTGAGCATGGTTCATGCCGCCATCACTGCCCTTGTGGAGAGCAGCGACGAAGACGCCACCTGCGTGGCGGCCATCTTCGACAACGAGGAGACGGGAAGCGGCACCAAGCAGGGCGCAGCGTCGCCTGTGCTGGGCACACTGCTGCAGCGCGTGGTGGAGGCACAAGGCGGACGCGCCGACGAGATGGGGCGTGCCATCGCGCGCTCGTTCATGGTGAGCGCCGACAATGCCCATGCCTTCCACCCCAACTACCCCTCGAAATACGACCCCACCAATCATCCGGCACTCGGGGGGGGACCGTGCGTGAAAATCAACGCCAACTGCAAGTACATGACCGACGCTCACTCGGCAGCCATCTTCGAGACACTGTGTCAAGAGGCTGGTGTGCCCTTCCAATTCTTTGTCAACCACAGCGATGTGGCGGGTGGCTCCACACTGGGCAACATTTTCACGGCACAAATGGACATTGAGGGTGTTGACGTGGGCAATCCGTTGCTGGCCATGCACTCGGCAAGAGAAACCGCTGCCGTCGACGACCACCTGCACATGATTGAAGTGATGAAACACTTTTTTAGTTGAAAAACTTGGTAATATGAGTTTTTTCGGCTAATTTTGGGAAAAATTAAACACCAATTATTAACAACAACCATAAGAACAAAACATGAAGGACGAACAACTGTTACAACAAGTGACCGCCAAAGCACAGTTGTGGCTTGGCGAAGGCTATGACGAGCAAACGAAAGCCGAGGTGCGCAAAATGCTGGAGGCCGAGGATAAGACCGAACTCATTGAGTCGTTCTACCGCGATTTGGAGTTTGGAACGGGTGGTCTGCGCGGCATTATGGGCGCTGGCAGCAACCGCATGAACATCTACACCGTGGGTGGCGCTACGCAAGGTCTCGCCAACTACCTGAAGGAGAATTTCAAGCATCTGGACCAAATTAAGGTCATCGTGGGACACGACGTGCGCAACAACAGCCGCCTGTTTGCCGAGACCGTGGCCAACATCTTCAGTGCCAACGGCATCAAGGTGTATCTGTTTGAAGGTCCCCGCCCCACTCCCGAGGTTTCTTACGCCATCCGTCTTCTGGGCTGCCAAAGCGGTGTGAACATTACCGCCTCGCACAACCCCAAGGAGTATAACGGCTACAAGGCTTACTGGGACGACGGCGCACAGGTGGTGTCGCCGCACGATGTGAACATCATCAACCATGTGAACGCCATCTCCAGCGTGAGCGATATCAAGTTCGAGGGCAACCCCGACCTCATCGAAATCATCGGCGAAAACATCGACTCGCAGTACATTGAGGAAATCCACACCTTGTCGCTGAGCCCCGAGATTGACAAGCGCCAGCACGACCTCAAAATCGTGTACACCCCCATCCATGGCGTGGGCCGCGACATCGTGCCCCGCTCGCTGCGTCGCTGGGGATTTGACAACATCATCCATGTGCCCGAGCAGGATGTGATGAGTGGCGAATTCCCCACTGTGGGTGGCACGCCCAATCCCGAACTTCTGCCCACCATGGCAATGGCTATCGCCAAGGCCGAGGAGGTGCAAGCCGACGTGGCTATGGCCAGTGACCCCGACGCCGACCGCATTGCCGTGGTCATCAAGAACACCAAGGGAAAATATGACTTGCTCAACGGCAACCAGATTCAAATTATTTTCCACTACTACCTCATGGCCCGCAATGCCGAGTTGGGTCTTCTCAAGGGCGACGAATACATCGTCAAGACCATCGTCACCAGCGAACTCATCGCCAAGATTGCACGCGCCAAGGGCATCAAGATGTATGACTGCTACACGGGTTTCAAGTGGATTGCCACTGTGATGCGCGAGAACGAAGGCAAGGGTCGCTACCTGGGTGGCGGCGAGGAGAGTTACGGCTTCCTGCCCGAGACCTTCGCACGCGACAAGGACTCCGTGTCGTCAATTCCCCTCATGGCCGAAATCGCCGCTTGGGCCAAGGACCGCGGCATGACCATGAACGACATGCTCATCGACGTGTACAAGACCTATGGCTACTCCAAGGAACTTGGCATCTCGGTGGTGCGCAAGGGAAAGAGCGGAGCCGAGGAAATCGTGGCCATGATGAAGAACTTCCGCGAGAACCCGCAGAAGGAAATCGCTGGCTCGCCTGTGGTGCTCATCAAGGACTTCCAGTTGCTTGAGCAGAAGGATGTCAAGACGGGCGAGGTGACCAAACTCGACATGCCCACCACGAGCAACGTGCTGCAATACTTCACCGAAGACGGCACCAAGGTGTCGATTCGTCCCAGCGGCACCGAGCCCAAAATCAAGTTCTACATCGAAGTGCACGACACCCTCGACGATGCCGCCAACTATGATGCCAAGAACGAGTGGGCCGAGGCCAAACTGCAACGCATCGCTAAGGATTTGGGCATCGCATAACAGCATCCCGCACACCGCGAACATTACTACAATCCCCACGCAGCCGCCAAGGGCCGCGTGGGGATTATGTTATTTGCATGGCTCAAAAGGCCAATTCAGCGCAAGTAGAGATTGTGGAGTTTTTCTTGCTCTACGGTGGTCGACGCCTCGTGGCCAGGATAGAGCATGGTGTCGGGCGGCAGTGTGAGTAGACGCGTACGGATGGAGCGCAACAACGTGGGCAGGTCACCACCCCAGAAATCGGTGCGACCAATGCTCCCGCGGAACAAACTGTCGCCAGTGAGCGCAAAGCCACACTGCGGCACATAGAATGCCAAACCGCCAGGACTGTGTCCCGGCACGGCAATCACATGGATTTCCTCATCGTCGAGCATGATAATGTCGCCATCGTGGAGTTCATGGCCCACTTTCAACGGAGCCACGTCAAGGTCGAGGTGGAAAAACTCTGCTTGTTGCGGCAGGGCACTGGCAAGCATGGCCTCGCCGCTGCTCCCCTCCACCGGCACACCGCAGCGCTGTGCCAGCCAATGGGCCGAGAAAGCGTGGTCGATGTGGGCGTGGGTAAGGAGCACATGCTGCACCACAAGTTGGCGCTGCGACAGGAAGTCGGTCACAAGATGACGCTCCTGCTCGTCCATCATGCCAGGATCAACCACAATGGCGTGGTGCGTCTCGGCATTCCACAATATATAGACATTGGTGCCAAACAGGCGCATGGTGAGAGATGAAACATTCATGCGTGAAACAGATTTAGCGGTGTAATGGTAAATAAATGATTTTCTTCGTTTCGAAATAAGGCTCCTCGAAGTAGTTGCGCAAGTCATCGACGAGCGCCGTGCGCTTGAATGGCTGCAACTCGCTTTGCAGGTCGCCGCCCTTGAGGCAGATGAGGCCATTGGGCAAGCCATTGTGCCCCACGGGCGAAATCAAACGGCGCACCAGGGGCACCATGTCGGCCAGTGGCATCACGGCGCGGCTCACCACGAAGTCCACCTCACCCTTCACCTCCTTGATGTCGCCGTGCTGGAAGGTGACATTCTGCAATCCTGCCTGCTGTGCCACATCCTGCGCCACGCGCAGTTTCTTGCCTATGCGGTCCACCAAGTGAAACTGCACGTCGGGAAACATCACCGCCAAGGGAATGCCCGGGAAACCGCCTCCCGTGCCCAAATCGAGCACGCGCGTGCCAGGCACCCACGGGAGGAAACGGGCCAAGGCCAATGAATGAAGCACGTGGTTCACCTCCAGATTTTCGATGTCTTTGCGCGATATCACATTGATGCGCTGGTTCCAGTCGGGATACAATCGCAACAGGGTCTCAAACTGGGTGCGCTGCTGCTCGGTGAGATGCGGAAAATAGTGGTTAATGCGGTCCATGAAAGAAATATGTGTGTAATGAAATCGTGTGTTCGGTCACTTGACGCGTTCCAGCACCGAGCCATCGGCTACAAAGTCCTTCAGCACATCATAGGGGAGCGTGATGCAAGGCTCACCCAGAGCCTCCACGGCGAGCACTCCGGGCAGGAAACTCCATGTCACGCCCTGCTCGTCGAAGTAGAAGTTGCGCGACACCACGATGTTGTCCACATTGAAGTAGCCCAAATCGTTAAGTTGCTCCTCGGTGGTGACCTGATTGCGCCGCATGAGTTCGGCTTTCATGAGTTGGCAAACGGTGGCGATGGCATCCTCGCGGAACAACTTGCTGGGGTCGACAAGTGTCATCGTGTGCAAGTCGACGGT
>CACWKM010000013.1 GCA_902761475.1 uncultured Bacteroidales bacterium | reverse complement strand
GCCAATTTCATCCAGCCCGAAGATCCAATCGTGTCGGCAGTCGTTTCGAGCGTGAAACTCAAATGATGACACATACCACCAAAACAATAACGGCCCCTCCTCTCAAAACCGGCAAAGCCGGAACAAAGAGGAGGGGTTGTTCTATAAATAAATATAGAGAAATCGTTCTGACACTGGATGGGAAAACTTGAACGGTAGGCGATTGGAGTCCGTCGCGCGTCTTCGACCCGCCATGCGTCGCAGTCGCGACTTGGGCGGAAAACGCCAGGCCATTCTCACGAGCGGCCTGGCGTTCACTTCGAAGTATCAATTTATTAAATGCTGTTATGCCAAACAGAAAGTCGTCAGTCGGCGTGGACGATGGTGACCACGCTTTGCCATAGCACCACTGCTGTGGCGATGAGCATGATGGCGACTTGTATCACCTCGCGCACGGTAATGACGGTGATGCACATGTTGCGGAACACGAATCCCCAGCATGCTGCGCAGGCGAGCAGTGCCGCCGCCACGAGCAGTGGCACGATCCATCGGCGCGAGCGATCGCGAGCCGGCAGGCGGTTGAGCACGCGCTGGGTGAACCACGGGTTGTCGGGCGCGGGATAGCATTCGCGCTGCAGGCGCTCCGTGAGGGTGTCGGTTGTCATCTTGTTCGTTTCCATGATGGTGTTGTGTGTTGACATGTCGTTATGAACCTAAGAGTTGTTGCAATCGGCCACGTGCTCGGTGCAGATGGCTTTTCACCGTGTTCTCGGGCAGTTGCATGATGTCGGCAATCTTCTTGATGGGTTGTTCCTCGATGTGCCGCAGCGTGACGACGACCCGTTCCACGTCGTTGAGTTGTGCGATGGCGGCCTGCACGGTGAGTTTGACGTCGCACGTCTCGGCCGAGTTGTCGATGGGTGTGAGCGGTGTGTCGTCGATTTCGAGCGATGCGACCTCGTGGCGGCGACGCACCTCGCTGTAGAATTCGTTGTAGGCGATGCGATAGAGCCATGTCTTGAACGTGGCGAGCCCCTTGAAGTTGCGCACGTTCAGGTAAGCCTTGATGAACGTCTCTTGCGCCAGGTCGTCGGTGAGTGAGGCGTCGCCACAGGTGAGGTTCATCAAGAACCTGCGCACCTGTGGCTGGTAGGCCTCCACGAGTTGTCCGAAGGCCTCGCGGTCGTCGGTGAGCACGCACCGAGCGATAAGTTTCAGTTCGTCAAACTTTTTCACGACTCTCACTGGCTGTGTGGTGGTCCCGATGTTACTGCTCGCTGGTTGGCTCAAAGGGCGGCGGGGTGACGGGGCGCTGCTCGGCAGGGCGTTGCTGCTGTTCTTGTTCGCGCAAGCGCTCCTGTTCTTGCTGCCACAGTATGTGTGCGGCCAGCGTGCGCTGTTCCTGATAGGCTATCACGCCTTTGCCCACTCCGATGAACACGATGCCCAGCATGAGACAGGCCAGTGCGGAATTGTCGGTCGCCATGAAGAACAGTGCCAGTGCCAATCCTACGGCAATCCACTTGAAGGCGGGATAGAGTGCGCGCAGGTTAATCATGTCGGATGTCACTTGACGGCCGTGTTGCAGGTAGGCAGGGCTCATGAGTGGCGGCGGGGTGGCAGTGCCCTGCGTAGGTGCCTGTGCGTCGGCCGGTGGAGGCGTCAGGGTGGGGGCCTGGGTCACAATGGGTTGCTGCACATAGATGGTGCGCGGTGTCTGGCGATGGCCGTAAAGGCCGTCGGGCAGCGGGTAGTTGTTCTCGATGGCGCGTTCGATGACGCGGTTTTGCGAGCGGCGGCGCAGGTAGCCGAAGAGCAACCCCAGGAACACGATGACGGCGATCCAGAAGAAGAGGTCGCGCATTGCTTTGCGTGCGACTCCTGCCCAAGTGTCGTTGATGGCTTGCAGGTCCACGTCGGCACGTTGGCCGTTCACTTTCCACACCACATCGCCATCGACAGTGTCGGAACTCACTTGCCCGGCATCGAGCAGCGTGTCGTTGAGCGCACGCTCCACGCGAGCCTTGATTTTACCTAATCCCATGCCCACGATGACCGCGGTGTCGCCATCGTCGACAACCATCATGGTGTCGCCGCGCGTCACGATTTGGTGGCGGGCTGCTTCGGCCTGAGGCATGCTCATGAGCAGAAGCATTGCAACGAGTGCTAAATAAATCTTTTTCATAGTCGTTATTCGTTTAATCAGTGAATGTTTCAAATCCAATTTCATGCATTAGATGCACGTAGCCTGTCAAAAAGTTGCACGGCGGTGTGATTTTTTTCATTTTTTCGCTACAAATATAGCAAAAATCTCGTTTTAGCCCATTATAGTAGTCGCGCGCGTTGCGTGCGCAATCGGTTGCACTCTTTTTTCTAACTATCGCGGGCGCGCACGAGGCGGGCGAGGCAAAGATTTTATTATATTTGCAGTCACCTGATAACCTCGCAACCATTATTAAACTAACTTATCATATTCAAGAAAAAACATGAAAACAAAACCGGATCTTAGTTTCAATCAACTTTGGAACATTAGTTTTGGCTTCTTCGGCGTACAGATTGCCTATGCGTTGCAGAGTGCCAACATCAGCCGCATCTTTGCCACGCTTGGCGCCGACCCTCACAACTTGAGTTACTTTTGGATTCTTCCGCCGCTCATGGGCATGGTTGTTCAGCCGCTCGTGGGCTTGTTCAGCGACAAGACGTGGACGCGCTTTGGCCGCCGCATCCCCTATCTGTTTGTGGGTGCCGCAGTGGCAGTGCTCGTGATGTGCATGCTGCCCAATGCGGGCAGTTTCGGCCTGGCGGTGAGCGCCGCAATGACATTTGGCCTCGTCTCGCTCATGTTCCTCGACACCAGCATTAACATGGCTATGCAGCCTTTCAAGATGATGGTGGGCGACATGGTGAACGAGAAGCAAAAAGCCAAGGCCTACTCCATCCAGTCGTTCCTGTGCAACGCTGGCTCGCTGGTGGGCTATCTGTTCCCCATCATCTTCACCGCCATCGGCATTGCCAATGTGGCCCCCGAGGGCCAAATCCCCGACTCGGTGAAGTGGTCGTTCTACATTGGTGCGCTCATTCTCATCCTGTGCGTGATTTACACCACCGCTAAGGTGAAGGAGTACACTCCCGAGGAGATGGCCGCCTTCCAGGAGAGCGCCAAGGCCGAGCAGAAGGCCGAGCAGGAGCAGGGCACCAGCACTGGCAACCGCGCCCTGAAGGTGTTCATCCAGGTGGGTATCGTGCAATTCTTCTGCTGGTTTGCTTTCATGTATATGTGGACCTATACCAATGGCACCATTGCCGACACCGTGTGGCACACGCTCGACACGGCCAGCGAGGGCTATCAGGCCGCTGGCAACTGGGTGGGCGTGCTCTTTGCAGTGCAGGCCATCGGTAGCGTGCTCTGGGCCATGGTGCTGCCGCGCTTCAAGAACATCAAGGTGGCCTATGCGCTGAGCCTCGTCGTGGGTGGCCTGGGCTTCCTCATGGTTCCCTCCTGCACCAACCAGTACGCGCTGTTTGTGCCTTACTTCCTCATTGGCTTCGCTTGGGCAGCCATGCTGGCCATGCCGTTCACCCTGGTGACCAACGCCCTCGAGGGCAGCAAGTACATGGGCACCTTCCTGGGCTTGTTCAACTGCACCATCTGCATCCCGCAGATTGTTGCTGCCGCACTGGGTGGCGTGCTGCTGCATGCCCTGGGCAGCGTGCAGGGCAACATGCTCATGCTTGCCGGTGTGCTCCTGGTGGTGGGCGCTGTGTGCGTGTTCTTCATCAGCGAAGGTCACAAGAGTAAAAAATAAGGGCCTGCGCCTACTTTTTCTCATAGTGATGTCGCGGCGGTCAACCCGTCGCGACATCTGTTTTTGATGGGGCGAAAAGAGGGTCTTGCAATCGTTTGCGCAAATAGTTGCAACATAATTTGCTCGCACGCGCGCATCATGTGCGCGTAAATCATTAACTTTACGCTGTGACTATATTTTTCAAACTAATATCAACATAAACTTAAATCAACACAAAATCTGATGAAGATTAAATTCAATCTCGATTACCAGACCGTCTATGGTCAGGACATCGTGCTGAACGTTATCGACGCTGCCAAGCCCGACAACGTGCATCGTCATGCCCTAAAGACCACCGACGGCCGCGTGTGGAAAGGTGAACTCGATGTGGACGAGGCCAAGTTCTCTCGCATCGACTACTACTACAGTGTGGAACATGCTGGCAACGAACTGCGCCATGAGTGGCTGGTCGTGCCCCATCGTCTGGACTTGTGCGCCGCCAAGGGCGCAAAGTACACGCTCTATGACCACTGGAACGACATGCCCGAGGACAGTTACCTCTACAGTTCGGCGTTCACCGACTGCGTGTCGCGCCGTGAATTGGGCGTGGCACCGATGACGCGCTTCTCCAAGACCGTGATGCTCAAGGTGCGCGCACCGCAACTGCGCACCGCCGAGCGCCTGGCAGTGGTGGGCAACGAACCCGTGTTGGGTGACTGGAACGACGAGGGAGCAGTGCCCATGACCGAGCACAACCACAACGAGTGGATGCTCGCCATCGACGGCGCAAAACTCAAGAAACCCATCGCCGAATTCAAGTTTGTCATCGTGGACGAGAACGGGAAGGTGACCATGTGGGAAAATGGCGACAACCGCACCATCTATCTGCCGTCGCTCAAGAGTGGCGATGTGGTGGTGTATGAGTTGAGCCAGGCCTACTTCCCCCTCTATCCTGTGCGTGTGGCAGGCACCGTGGTGCCCATCTTCTCGCTGCGCAGCGAGCACAGTTTCGGCGTGGGTGACTTTGGCGACCTCAAGCGCATGATTGACTGGGTGGACCAGACCGGACAGCGCGCGCTGCAGGTGCTTCCCATCAACGACAGCACCATCACGCACACTTGGCAAGACAGTTACCCCTACAACAGCATCAGCATCTATGCGCTGCATCCGCAGTACATGGACTTGAACCAATTGCCCCCGTTGGCCGACGAGGAGCGTCGCGCCGAGTTTGAGCGCCTGCGTCTGGAACTCAACTCGCTGGCACAAATCGACTATGAGCGTGTGAACCGCGCAAAACACGAGTACCTGCATCTGCTCTTCGACCAGGAGGGTGCCGAGGTGCTCAAGAGCGATGAGTTCAAGGCGTTCTTTGGTGCCAACAAGGATTGGCTGGTGCCCTATGCCGCCTTTAGCCACTTCCGCGACCAGTATGGCACGTCCACCTTCAGTGAGTGGCCCGAGCACCAGACCTTTGACGACGCTACGCGCGCTGCCATGAGCAACCCGCGCACACGCCTCTACAAGGATGTGGCTTATTGGTACTATGTGCAGTTCAACCTCGACAAGCAGATGCGCGGCGCCCATGAGTACGCGCTGAGCAAGCACGTCATCCTCAAGGGTGACATCCCCATCGGCATCAGCCGCGACGGCGTGGAGGCATGGGTAGAGCCGCGTTACTTCAACCTCAATGGCCAAGCCGGTGCGCCGCCCGATGCTTTCTCGACCAATGGTCAGAACTGGGGCTTCCCCACCTACAACTGGGACACCATGATTGCCGACGGCTGCTCGTGGTGGGTGAAACGCTTCCGCAAGATGTCGCAATACTTCGATGCCTATCGCATCGACCACGTGCTGGGTTTCTTCCGCATTTGGGAGATTCCCATCGATGCCGTTCACGGCTTGCTGGGACAGTTCTCTCCGGCCCTGGGCATGAGCGCCGACGAGATTCGTGGCTATGGCCTGAATTTCCAGGACTACATGACCGAGCCGTTCATCGCCGACTGGGTGCTCGACCGCGTGTTTGGCGCCAAGGCCGACTTCGTGCGTGAGAACTTTGTGGAGCGCGTGCACGACGACATCTATCGCATGCGCGAGCCCTACAACACGCAGCGCAAGGTGGAGGCCGCCTTCAAGGGCAAGGAGAATGACGAGGACTTCTGGATTCGCGACGGTCTGTACGCGCTCATCAGCAACGTGCTCTTCGTGCGCGACCGCAAGAATCCCTACCTGTACCACCCCCGCATCTCGGTGCAGTTCGACTTCGTCTACGAGGCCCTCTACGACAACGACAAGCAGGCGTTCAACAAACTCTATAACGACTACTACTATCGTCGCAACAACGACTTCTGGTATCACGAGGCCATGAAGAAATTGCCCAAACTGGTGCAGGCCACTCGCATGCTCGTGTGCGCCGAGGACCTGGGCATGGTGCCCGACTGCGTGGCGTGGGTGATGAACGAACTGCGCATCTTGAGCCTCGAAATCCAGTCCATGCCTAAGGACAACCACCTCAAGTTTGGCAACCTGAGTTCCAACCCCTATCGCTCGGTGTCGACCATCTCGACGCACGACATGAGCACGTTGCGCCAGTGGTGGGACGAGGACTGGGGCCTCACTCAGGAGTATTACAACAGTGTGATGTGGCGTGGCGACGCCGCTCCGCACCCGCTGCCCGGTTGGCTGGCTGGCGACATCGTGCGCAACCACCTCAACTCGCCCTCCATGCTGTGCCTCATTTCGTTGCAAGACTGGATGGCCATCGACGAGGATTTGCGCTTGCCCGACCCCAATGCCGAGCGCATCAACATTCCGGCCAATCCGCGTCACTACTGGCGCTACCGCATGCACCTCACCATTGAGCAGTTGCAGCAGGCCCAGAACTTCAACAACCGCCTCACCGAACTCATCACTCAAAGTGGACGCAAATGAGAAAACTGGTTTTCCTCTTGTTATTCGTCATGCTCCTGCCTCTCCAAGCCATGGCACTTGACGAGATGAGTTACACGCCGCAGGGTACCACCTTCAAGGTGGCTACCCTGGCCGGCGCCAAAGCAGTGAAGTTGCGCCTTTATCGTGACGGTATGGGTGGCAAGGCCGTGAAAACCGTGAGCCTCAAGGCCACGCCCGACGGCCGCTATGCCACGTGG
Organism: uncultured Bacteroidales bacterium; assembly: GCA_902761475.1. Classification (GTDB taxonomy): domain Bacteria; phylum Bacteroidota; class Bacteroidia; order Bacteroidales; family Muribaculaceae; genus Sodaliphilus. The sequence goes on along the minus strand of CACWKM010000013.1, from coordinate 10,452 downwards.
ACCGCGACGGTGAAGGGCGACCTCAAGGGCATGTTCTACACCTTCGACGTGCAGTATGGCAAGAAGTACCAGGGCGAGACCCCGGGCATCAACGCCAAGGCTGTGGGTGTGAACGGCAAGCGCGGCGCCGTGGTCGATTTGCGCGACACCGACCCCGAGGGGTGGGCTGCCGACGCGCGACCCGCCATCGCGCACAAGGACCTCATCATCTATGAGATGCACCACCGCGACTTCTCCATCGACCCGTCCAGCGGCCTGGTGAATGCCGGCAAGTTCCTGGCCCTCACCGAGCCTCGCGCCATCGAGCACCTCAAGTGCTTGGGCGTGAACGCTGTGCACATCTTGCCGTCGTTCGACTATGCTTCGGTCGACGAGACGCGCCTCGATGAGCCGCAGTACAATTGGGGCTATGACCCGGTGAACTACAACGTGCCCGAGGGCAGTTATTCGACCGACCCCTACGAGCCCACCACGCGCATCCGCGAGTTCAAGCAGATGGTGCAGGCGCTCCACAAGGCCGGCATCAAGGTGGTGCTCGACGTGGTGTATAACCACACGTTCAACATCGACGGCAGCAACTTCCAACTCACCATGCCCGACGAGTTCTTCCGCAAGAATGCCGATGGCTCCTATAGCAACGGCAGCGGTTGCGGCAACGAGACGGCCAGTGAGCGCGACGTGATGCGCAACTACATGATAGAGAGCGTGAAATACTGGGTCGACGAGTATCACATCGACGCCTTCCGCTTCGACCTGATGGGTGTGCACGACATCACCACGATGAACGAGATTCGTGCTGCCCTGCCGCAGGACATCTTCATCTATGGCGAAGGCTGGTCGGCAGGCAGTTGCGCCATCCCCGCCGAGACGATGGGCGTGAAAGCGCACATGCAGCGCATGCCGGGCATCGCCGCCTTCAGCGACGAGATTCGTGACGCACTGCGCGGGCCCTTCGACAACGACAAGAAGCCCGCTTTCCTCGCTGGCCTCGAGGGCAACGTGGAGAGCATCAAAATGGGCATCGTGGGCGCCATCGACCATCCCCAGGTGGATTATAGCAAGGTGAACTACAGCAAGCGCCCGTGGACGCTCGAGCCCACGCAGATGATAAGTTATGTGAGTTGCCACGACGACATGTGCCTCGTGGACCGCCTCAAAGCCAGCATCCCCGACATTACCCTCGACGAACTCATTCGTCTCGACCTGCTGGCACAGACCGCCGTGTTCACCTCGCAGGGCGTGCCGTTCATGCTCAGTGGTGAGGAGATGCTGCGCGACAAGAAGGGCGTGCACAACAGTTTCAACAGCCCCGACCATGTGAACCACCTCGACTGGACCAACATGGAGCGTTTCCCGCACGTGTTCAACTACTACTGTGGCCTCATCGAACTGCGCAAGCACCATCCTGCCTTCCGCATGGGCAATTCGGGCTTGGTGCGCAAGTATCTTGAGTTCCTGCCTGGCGACGACACCATGGTGGCGTTCCACATCAAGTCGGGCCTCAAGGAGCAAGGCGTGGATGAGCCCTGGGGCGACATCTATGTGGCGCTGAACGCTGGCAAGGAAGCCCGCAGCATCGAGGTGCCGCAGGGCGTGTACACCGTGGTGTGCCGCTACATCACTTGCGACGAGCGCGGCATTGGCACCGTCGATGGTGGCAAGGTCACCGTCCCGGCACAGAGCGCCCTGATTTTCCACAATTGACGCCAGCGCAAAGCCCGTTAGGGCTGCTGAGAATTTAGGCAGGGGTGGAGCCGAAGGCGAAACCCCTGTATTGATGTAGAAGATAATTATTATTGGGTGATATTTTGTAAAATAACGAGAATTGTGATGAAGAAGACGATTGTACTCTTGCTGGCGATGCTCTGTGGCGAGCTTGCTGTGCAGGCAGCAAAGGCCAAGGTGAGCGTTGACCGCATTGACCCGCCCACCTGGTTTGTGGGCATCAAGTCGATTCCCTCGGTGCAACTCATGGTCTATGGTCAGGGCATTCGCGATGCCGAGGTGACCATCGACCGTAGCGATGTGACCATCGATAGTCTGGTGCGACTGGACTCGCCCAACTATCTGCTCATCTACATGAACACCGTGAACGCCCAGCCGGGAACCGTGAAACTCAACTTCAAATTGGGCAAGTTCAAGAAGACGATGAACTATGAACTGCTGGCTCGCGAGATGAGCGGCGACCGTCGTATGGGCTTCACCAACGCCGATGTGCTCTACATGCTCATGCCCGACCGTTTTGCCGACGGCGACCAGGCCAACAACCAGATTGCCGGCATGCGCAAGTATGTGTGCGACCGTAAGGCTCCCAGCCTGCGTCATGGTGGCGACATTGAGGGCATTCGCAAGCACCTCGACTACTTCAACGACCTGGGCGTGACGGCATTGTGGTTCACGCCGGTGCTCGAGAACGACAGCCCCGACGGCGCTACCCACAGCACCTATCATGGCTATGCCACCACCGACTACTACCGTGTGGACCCCCGCTTTGGCACCAATGCCGAGTATCGCCGTCTCACCGACGAGGCGCACCAGCATGGGCTGAAAATCGTGATGGACATGATTTTCAACCACTGCGGCTTTGACCACCCTTGGGTGTCCGACCTGCCCGCTAAGGACTGGCTGAACCTGTCGGAGTGGCTCAACGAGCGCAAGGACAAGAGCAAAAACGACCCGCGAGGCACCAGTTACTTGCAGACGAGTTACAAACTCACCCCCATCATGGATGACTATGCCAGCGAGGTGGACCTCAAGGAAACCGTCGAGGGATGGTTCGTCCCCGGCATGCCCGACTTGAACCAGCACAACGTGCACGTGATGAACTACCTCATCCAGAACAGCGTGTGGTGGATTGAGACGGTGGGCATCGACGGCATACGCATGGACACCTACCCCTATGCCTATGCCGATGGCATGGCGCGCTGGATGAAGGTGCTCGACACGGAGTATCCCAACTTCAACGTGGTGGGCGAGACGTGGGTCACCGAGCCCGGATATACCGCTGCCTGGCAAAAGGGCAACAAGGTGGGCAAGGACGAGAGTTATCTCAAGACGGTGATGGACTTTACCTTCTTCGACCGCGTGACCGCCGCGCGTGGCGAGGAAACCGACGGCTGGTGGAACGGCTATAACCGCGTGTATAACGGGTTGGTCTATGACTACCTGTATCCGCATCCCGAGTTTGTGATGGCCTTCATCGAGAATCACGACACCGACCGCTTTTTGGGCAAAGGCAAGGATGCCGCCACGCTCAAGCAGGCGCTGGCGTTGTTGCTCACCCTCAAGCGCACCCCGCAACTATACTACGGCACCGAGGTGCTCATGAACGGCACCAAGGAGAGGACCGACGGCGATGTGCGTCGCGACTTCGTGGGTGGCTTCCCGGGCGATGAGCGCAACTGCTTCACGCGCGAGGGACGCACGCAGGAGGAGAACGACATGTACGATTGGCTCAAGGCCGTGCTGCACTGGCGACAGGGCAACGACGTGATTATCAAGGGCAAGCAGACGCAGTTCATCCCCTATGGCGGCGTGTATGTGGTTGCCCGCCGTTATGGCGGCAAGACCGTGATGACAGTGCTCAACGGCTCCAAACAGTCCAAGACCATGAGTGTGCAGCGCTATGCCGAGGTCATTGGCGACGTCAAGGCGGCGCGCGATGTGCCCACCGGGCGCACCATCGACTTGAGCGGTGACGTGAAACTGGCTCCGCGCGAGACGCTCATCTTGGAATTTTAGTCAATGAGGAATTATGAATGAGGGATTATGAATTGGAGCGATGAATTTCGCGCCCTCATTCATAATTCTTAATTCATAATCGCCAAGTGGTGGTGAAAAATATTAAAAAAGTGTCAATAAACCAAAAAATTATGCTTTAAAACAACCCTTTTTCTCACGAAAGGTGGTAAATTTGCATCAGGAAAAAATATCAAGGGAAACTATAAATTTTTGGATCAATGTTGACTCAGATTTACAACGGACATATCCTCACACCGCAGGGGTGGATCAATGGCGGCTCGGTGGTGCTCGACGGCCACACCATTGTGGAGGTGAGCAAGAGTGCGCGCATCATGCCCGATGTGGATGCCACCGTTGACGCCGACGGCGACCATGTGTTGCCGGGCGGCATCGACCTGCATTGTCACGGTGGTGGCGGCAGCGACTTCATGGAGGGCACACGCGAGGCCTTTGAGAACGCTGCGCTCACCCATCTCAAGCATGGCACCACCGCCATCTATGCCACGTTGTCGTCGTCAACGCTGCCCATGATGGAGGCTGCTTGCCAAACGTGCAGCGACATCATGCGCGACGACCCGCTCACCACCATCATGGGTTTGCACCTTGAGGGTCCCTATTTCAACCCCAGTCGAGCCGGCGCGCAGATGCCCGAGATTATCCGTGTGCCCGACCGTAAGGAGTATACCCACATCGTCGAGGACTACGATTGCGTGCGCCGTTGGGATGCCGCTCCCGAACTGCCGGGTGCCATCGCCATGGGTGCCTATCTGGTCGACAAGGGCGTGGTAGCCGCCATAGGCCACACCGCCGCCGAATATCCCGACGTGAAGGCCGCCTACGATGCGGGCTATAGCCACGCCACACATTTCTATAATGGCATGCCGGGCTTCCACAACGTGCGCGAGTACAAGCACGCGGGCACCGTCGAGAGCGTCTATCTGATGGAAAACATGTCGGTGGAACTCATTGCCGACGGCATCCACGTGCCCATCACCATTTTGCAACTCGTGCATCGCATGAAGGGTGTGGAGCGCACCTCGCTGGTGACCGATGCCCTTGCCGTGACCGATAGCGACAGTGACCGCGCCTTCGACCCCCGTGTCATCATCGAGGATGGCGTGTGCAAACTCTCCGACCGCTCGGCGCTGGCAGGCAGCATCGCCACGATGGACCGCCTGGTGCAGACCATGGTGCTCAAAGACGGTCTGCCGCTCCAGGATGTCATACGCATGGCCAGCGAGACGCCGGCGCGCATCATGGGCATCTACGACCGTAAGGGCTCGTTGCAGCGAGGCAAGGACGCCGACGTGGTGATTATGGACCGCGCCCTCAACCTGCGCGCCGTCTATTCAATGGGACGCCGCATCGTGTGAGTGGAGGTGATAGGGCCTATAGGGCTTATAGGTCTTATAGGTCTTATAGGACTTATAGGTGCAATGGCACACAAAAAAAGAGGGGTGAGTCAAGTGGCTCACCCCTCTTTTGGTACATGTCGTTATTTCTTGACAATCACTTTCTTCGATTGGTTGTTCACCACCACCACATAGATGCCCGGTGCCAGGTCGATGACGGCCTTGCCAGCCACCTTTTGTCCTGCTACTTGTCGTGCGTCCATGTTGTAGATGGCCACCTTGCCCTTGGCTTCCACCTCGATGCCTCCCTTCACGGGATAAGCATCCCAGCCTCGCTGGGCAGCGTCGATGTCGGTGATGCTGGTGGGGATGGGCTTGGAGTAGTCGGTGATGGCCACGTCGTCCACGTCGACGCGGTTGCCTCCGGTCTGCTCAATCTTGATGCGCACATTGCCCTCGATGTTGGCCTGCACGGCATAGCGTTTCAGTTCGTTGGCTTGCACCACCGACACGCCACGCGGTCCTTGCGGTGCACGGCGCGCCACGTTGGCGGCCGTCACGCCCGTCAACTCTGTCCAGGTGCTGCCCTGGTCCACGCTGTAGGACACCTTTAGCGTGGCTGCGGCATCGTTGCTGAACGGTGCGGCGTAGAAACTGATTTCGCCAGCGCCGCCCGCCTTGTCCTCGGCCATCTCGATGAATCCGGCGTTGCTGTTGCGCATGCGCACACACTTCTCGCCGTGAGCACGGTCGCCGCCATCGCCGCCGTAGTATGCCTTGATAATCCACTTGCCTGCCGTGCACGTCACTTCTTGTGCGGTGCCATAGGACGGGGTGGTGCCCTCGAGGGTCTCGAAGTCCTCGAAGAAGGTGACCGGTGCGTCGCCCGACTCGCTCACCGTGGCGCTCACGGTGATGTCGGCATCGACTCTCGAGTTGCTCACCGAGAGGGTGCCCGTGTAGTCGCCAGCGGTGCCGGTGTCGGTCACGCGCAGATAGAAGACCTCGCCGTCCTTGTCGATGTCGAGTTGTTGGCCCCAAATGTCCTTGTCGAGCGAAATCTCAAAGTTGCCGTCAACTTCCATGACGAGGTCCTCGGTGACGTTCTCGGTATAAATCTGTCCTTCGACGATGGGCGAGGGGTTCTCGAGTTTGGCCATGATGTAGAAGTTGCCCAGGATGTCGAGCACGGGGAGCAAGTCGGCGGTGGTCACCGTGATGTGGTTCGACACGAACGAGGCGTTGGTGGCACTCTTGAGGTAGTAGTCATAGGTGGTGCTGGGCTCCAGTCCCGACACGGTTTGTGCCTGGTTGCTTGCCCTGACGCTCTTGGGGTTGTATCCGCTCACTGGCGTGCCGTCGGCCTTGGCCACATAGAGCAGGTAGTTGCCCGTGGACTGGTCGCTGTTCTGCCAGCGTGCCACGAAACTGGTCTCGGTCACATTGGTGGCGTTTTGTGCCACGATGCCCTCGACTGCCTGTGCGCTCAGAGGCACGCTCACGCTGGCAAACTCGGTGCTGCTCACGGTCACTGTGCCGGTGGCATTGGCCGCGGTAGCGCTTTGGTAGGTCACCGTCACGTTGGTGCCATTGTTGGCGTTGCTGGCGCTGATGGTGCTCGGCGACACGCTAAATCCGGTGCCTGTCACGCTCACGCTCACCGACTTGGTGAGGTTGACGCCCCTGACGAACAGCGTCTGGGTGGCTGGCGTGCCGGTGTGGACAATGCCCATGTCGATGGTCGTGCCTGCTGAGGGCGAGATGAGCGCGGGGTCGGTGCTTTCGCTGCCCGTCCATGCCACGGTGCTCTTGTTGCCCCAGATGTGCTCGGCGAGTTCCGGGTGGTCGATATAGGGGTTGCGGTTACCCTGCCAGGAGTGAGCATAGTTGTTGCGCTTGATTTCCTTCTGGCTCACCGGGTCTTGGCGGTGCCACTTGAGTAGCAGGTTGATGGCCCAGTCGGTGAAGAACGGGAAGTGGTTGCTGCTGCCCTTGAGCATGTCGCCAGTCCACCCCGTCGAGTTGTAGTAGGCCGTGGCCACATAGAAATAACTGCGTGCGAAGTCGCCCTTGTATTCATCGTCGGGCTCAAACACCTTGTCGGTGTAGCCATCGAACGTGCTGTAGCCCAATTTGCCCTTGCCCACGTAGGTCTTTCCACCGATGGTGACCTGTAGGCGGGTGCCGTTGGCGCACTCGCCGAAGGGGTAGTTGCTGCGCTGGTTGTTCACATAGCCGTCGGTGGGATACAGGTGGAAGATGTCGCTGTAGCGCTGGTCTGTGCCACCGCCCCACCAACTCTTCGGGAACGAGTGCTCGCGGTTCCAGCAGTCGCCAATTTGCTGATAATTGCCGCACTGCTTGGTCTGGTAGGTGTATTTGTCGTAGGTGCTGTACATGTCGATGAGGTAGCCGTTCTCGGTGTCGGTGTCGGCATAGGCCTCGATGAGGCCGTCGTAGCCGATGTTTGTGTGGCTCCCCACGATTCCATAGAGCGCACTGATGAGGTTTTGACCGTACTTGTTCAAGGCGGCGTTATAATAGCCGGCAGGACAAGGTGTCGGGTCTAAGGCCCATAGTGATGTGGCAAATGCTGCGACAAGCACGAGCACAGCCATGATTTGTTTGGTGGTTTGATTCATAATGGTACAGTTTTTTTTTAAGATATGGTTGGTTTTTAATGGTTTTCTGGTTGTTGCGTGGTCGTCAAGCCTTTTTTTCGGCTTTTGCCTTGGGTTGCTTGACCTTTCCGGCGAGCATGCCGCACGCCGCCATGATGTCTTCTCCTCGGCTGCGGCGAATGGTGCACGTCACGCCGTGGGCGTTGAGGTAGTCGCGGAAGTAGGTCATGCGCTCGTCGCTGCTGGTGCGCAGTTTCGCCACCTCGGGAATCATGTGGTAGCGAATGAGGTTCACGCGCACATGCTCGTTGGGCAGCAACTCGCGCAGCAGTTCGGCGTGGCGAATGTCGTCGTTGAACCACTGCCACATGATGTATTCCACGCTGAGTCGTCGCTGATGTGCAAAGTCATATTGCCCGAGCAGTTCCATCACGTCCTTGATGTGGCACACACGCTCTATGGGCATGAGCGAGTCGCGCTCCTCGGGGTGTGCGTTGTGCACGCTCACGGCGATGTGCACGCTGGTGTTCTCGGCGAGCACCTTGAGTTCGGGGAGTTTGCCCACCGTGCTCACTGTCACGCGCTTGGGGCTCCACGCCAGTCCCCAGGACTGGGTGAGGATGTCGATGACCTTGAGCACCTCCTCGATGTTGTCGAGCGGTTCGCCCATGCCCATGAACACCACGTTGGTGAGTTGCTCGCTCTGCGGCACGCTAAGCACCTGGTTGATGATTTGGTGGGCGGTGAGGTTGCCGTGGTAGCCCTGTCGCCCCGTCATGCAGAAGTAACAATTCATGCGGCATCCGCGTTGCGAGGAGATGCACAGCGTGGCGCGGTCGTCCTCGGGGATGTAGACGGTCTCCACCGCCATGTTGTCGCCGGCGTCGAAGAGATACTTCACCGTGCCGTCTTGGCTCACCACCTTGTCCTTGGGCGGGTACAGTCCCACGCAATACTTGGCTGCCAGGCGCTCGCGCCCGGCCTTGGAGATGTTGAGCATCTCCTCGAAGGTGCTCACGCGTTTCACGTAGATCCACTGCGCCAACTGCTTGGCGGTGAACTTGGGCAGTTCGAGGGCCAAGGCCACCTCTTGCAGTTCGTCGAGGGTCATGCCCACCAGCGGGGTGAGCGGAGTGCTATTTTTCTTGTCGCTCATGGTTGAGAGTGTTCTAGTGTGTATAAGTTTACAAATATACGGCTTTTTGTGTGATTTTTGGTAATTTTTTTCTAGAATTTTTTTTAGCGAGAGGATGGGAGAGGATGGGAGAGGACTGGAGAGGACGAGGAGAGGATGGGGGGAGAAATTATTTCTTGGCGCGATTGTGGCGGATAGGAAAAATGTGATTACCTTTGCAAGTCATTGAATAGTCATGAAAACGCCTTATTTTTTTATTCTCAGCATCATTCTGTTTATGGGCTGTAATCACACAAACCAGCAGTATCGCCCCGAGTCGCACCCGTCGCCCAAGCCGCACCCGTCGCCCAGCCATGTGCAGCGCGTGGACACCGCGGGGCTGATGATTCTCTATCCCGACTTCACGTCGATTGATTTGGTGTGTGACACCATACCTTCGAAGAATGACCAAAACGTCATTCTTTTTGCCGAGGCGGCTTACACTGGAGAATTGCTCGACGTGTTCAAGCACCTCAACATTGCTGGCGACCATGTGTCGTCGGGCAAACGCTACAAGGGTTACCATTGCTCCCGAAATACCGGCGCATTTGTTTACAGCGCCGGCAAGTGGCAATTCTGCGGCGCCGGCTATTCGGCAGCGATGGACCAGGCTGCACAGCATGGCGGGTGCGCCTTCGCCCAGGAACTCATGATTCACGATGGCGCAATCCTGCCCACTGGGCGCGCCGATGGCGACAAGAACCAATTTCGTGCCCTGTGCAACCATGGCGGCCGTTTGTGCATCATTGAGACGGACGGTGTGGTGCTTTTTGGCGACTTCAAGCAAACGCTGCTGCGCATTGGGGTCACCGACGCCATCTACCTCGACATGGGAGCAGGGTGGAACCACGCATGGTATCGCGATGGCGACCATGTGGTCGAACTCCATCCCAAGGGACACGACTATTGCACCAATTGGATTACCTTCTATCATTGATGTGAAAAAATGAGAGAGTACCCAATCAGTTGATACTCCCTCATGTGGTAATGGACTTGTGCGGGAATGCTTACGGCAGTTTGAACTGCACTGGCAAAGTGTACTTCACGCGCACAGGCTGGTTTTTCTCGTTGAGACCGGGCTTGAAGCCTTTAATCAGTTTGCCCACACGCAATGCCTCGGCGTCGAGTGAGGGAAGTTTACCTTTCCTGATTACCTTGATGTCGCTCAGCGAGCCGTTCTTCTCCACGACGAACTGCAATACCACGATGCCGTCAACACCTTTCTGCTTGGCATCGGCTGGGTACTTGATGTTGCTTTTCACGAAATTGCTCAGTGCGACATGTCCTCCAGGATATTGTGGCTGGGTGGCCGCGACTTCATAAATCGTGTTGTCGCTATTGGTGCTCACTTCGCCACGGTCAACCTGGTTGTTGGTCTGGTATTCGGGTGATTGCGAGCGGTTCACGTGGGCTTTTTTCTCGCTGCCAGACGATGTGGCGGTCGAGGTGGAAATGCCCGTGATGCCATATTTCTTGGCGGTTGCGCCCACATCGAAGTTTTCCACACTTATTTGGCCATTGACACTGACCGCAGCGACTTGCCCTGGCTTGAGTGTCTGTTTCT